>CAZJOB010000242.1:0-5702 GCA_964547435.1 uncultured Desulfatiglans sp.
TTGTCGTTTTTGAGACGTGACTTTTTCCGCTGAAGGCAACGATAATATGGGCTGACATCTGTTTCATCTCTTTTCTATCAAGCAGCTCATCCATTCTGAATATTGAGTCCCTGTTCCCATACGTCCATGTCCACAGGCTAACTCCCCCATAGACCGCCGCAGCCTGATCCTGAATGCCGCAATTGCCTCCGCTTATACCATCTTCAAGATAGTAGCCGAGATGGAGAATATCTTTCCTGCTCAACCCTTTTCTTCCGCTTGTAAGGGATTCGAGCTTTGATAAAGCCTTGATAAGGGCTGTGAGCGCGGTGCTTGAACCTCCCAGGGCGGATCTGACCGGTGAGCCGGAGGCAATAACCACTTCAAGACTGTGAAAACCAAAATATTCCACTGCCGCGAAAAAGAGCCCCATAGGGGTGTTCAAGGCGATGTTTCCCGTGGATTGTTTCTCTTCCGGAACAAATCCGCTGGATGTGATTTTTATCCTGCCGTTTTTATAGGGCAGCAGGGTCACATTTGTCCTCAGATTCAGGGCGATATTGACTGTTACAGGAAAAATATTCCGGAATGGAAGGGCCATGGCCTTTATATCCCATGTGCCCCCGGAATCGATCCTGCATGGGGCGGACGCACTTATGTGTGATTTTTCGAGTATCTTTTTTGCCGTGCTGCCGTATAACTTCATTTTATTCATAAATCCTGATCAAAGGGGAGGCGTCCATTTGTTGGTTGAACCGTCATATGACCAGCAATCCACCAGGGCCTTTTTTGATGTGTAATGGGGCTTATCCGCCCAAAGTAACATCTGCTCTCTGGCGGAGTTTACTCTTTTGAATTGTTCGGCGTTGCCTCCCGTATCAGGATGATGGATCAGCGCCATCTTTCTATAGGCATTCTTAATCCTGGTTTTGCTCTCTTCACCGATCAATTCGTTTATTTCCAGGTGAAGCAGTTTCAATGATTTTCTTTCCTCTTTTGAAAACCTTAGTTTCTGATTGTGATCGGGTCTTACTGATCCCAATGGAATCGCCTTGTCACTGTTTTTCTCTATAAGAAAAAGGGAGGCGAAACTCCTGGAATTATTATTTTCAATAATCCGGTACCATTCTCTTCCTGAATCAAGGATCAGCCTTTTAAGGTCATCGGCAGGCTTTTTGCCTAATTGCCTTTTTCCGGTAAATCTTGAGATATCCTTTGACCATGAGGGCAGTATATCCAGAATTACATTATTGGCGTTAAAGGAAAAAGAGGCGTACCTGGCGTTGAAAATGTTAAGAAGGCCCCTTGATAGTGACAGGACCCACAGAATCTGTTTTCTGCAGTCAGCGGAGCAATAACGCCTTCTCCCGTCCAGACCGGATTTACCGCATGCAAGGCATTTATTGTTCCCATTGTTTGCACGAGTGTTATTTTTTAAGGCTAAGTGATTCATATTTATAAATAATAAAACAGGTAAATTTTTTCAGACTATACACATTAGGGACTGAAATGGCAAGAAGTCCTTTAGAAAATAAATGTTGAAAATATTGTTTCAAAGGCATTGAATTTGCATATTATACAGGACATATGCCGATTGAAGAGGTTTTATGTCATATACTATTGACCTATCATTCGGGTTTTTCTATACTCCGCTGAACGCAACATTATGATAAACCACAAAATTGGTTTAAATTTAACGGATTAATGGGTTCCAGGATATCAGTCGGGTATGTCCTAACGTTTATTGCACGGCCATTATATCGGGATGGAACATTAATGAAAGGATTTTTGATATGCAAATGAAAAGGTATTTTTCCCTGACATTATCTCTTTTAATTCCAGTTTTTATGATATCCGGTTGCGCATCTTTGGCTGCCTATAATAGCGGATCAAAGCCGGATACTGTCAAAATTTCAACATCCGAAAGCGAGACCGGTTCAGAGAGCAGTAATGATCTCAAAACCGCTGCTGTATCATATGATGAAAATGTCTCAGGCATTCACGAGGAAATGACAGAATCATCTGAAACAGAGGCAAATGGGGAAGATATCAAAAATAAATATTACGAAAATATGACAGATCAGGAATTAATAGATTACGCCCTTGACTACTGCCAGGCCTCAAATGAATTCTGGGAAAAGGGAGATCTTTATAATGCGATAGATTGCCTGGATAACGCTTATTCTCTGATCCTGAGGGTAAATGCAATAGATAATCCATTGATTTTGCAGGAAAAAGAAGACCTAAGAATTACCATATCAAAAAGGGTCGTTGAGGTTTATTCATCCAGGCACTCTGTGGCCAATGGTCATCACAAGGCCATTCCTCTGGATATGAATGAACATGTTGAAAAGGCCCTTAATCTGTTTAAGGGAAGGGAAAGGAAATTTTTTCTTGAGGCGTATGCCCGGTCAGGGAGATACAGGCCGGCCATAGTGCGTGAACTCAAAAAGTCCGGTCTTCCCGAGGAGTTGTCCTGGCTTCCCCTAATTGAAAGCGGTTTTAAGGTAAGGGCCTTATCCAGCGCCAGGGCCCTGGGGATGTGGCAGTTTATAGCGTCAACCGGATACAAATACGGGCTTAAGAGGGATAGCTGGATCGATGAAAGGATGGATATTGAAGAATCCACCAGGGCGGCTATAGCCTACCTGACTGAACTGCACCAGATATTCGGTGAATGGACAACCGCGCTGGCGTCATATAACTGCGGCGAGGGAAGGGTTTTGAGGCTGATAAATGAACAAAAGATCAATTATCTGGATAATTTCTGGGACCTGTATGAAAGACTTCCAAGGGAAACCGCCTTTTATGTGCCCAAATTTCTTGCTGTGTTGCTGATTGTAAATGACCCTGAGGCCCATGGGTTTACTCTTCCACCCCTTGAGGAAGAGCTGGAGTATGAAGACATCACAACCAACAAACAGGTACTCCTTAAAACCATAGCCAGGGAGATTGATGTTGAATATGATCTTTTAAAAGACCTTAATTCAGAGTTGCGGCAGGATATGACACCTAATGCTGCCTACAATCTCAGGGTTCCCAAAGGCAAGAGTGAGACACTCCTTGCAAAAATAGACAATATTCCTGTCTACAACCCTCCCGTGCCGGCCTATGTTACGCACACTGTAAGATCAGGAGATTCTCTCTCTGCTATTTCCCAGAAATACAGGACCTCCATAAACGCTATTATGAGATTGAACAATCTCAGCAGAAAAGAATACCTGAGAGTCGGGTGGAAGCTTAAAATACCAACCGGTCACGTCGCTTCTACTGCCTATTCTGCTGCCGACAGTGCCTCACCTGTAGAGTATATTGTAAAGAAAGGCGACTCTCTCTGGAAGATAGCAAACCAGTTCAATACAACCGTCAACACGATCAAGGCTATTAATAATCTTGAGAGTTCGAGTCTCAATATAGGACAGAAACTCAGAATATCCTCCAATATCACAGAGATAAAACCGGGCGGAACTCAGGAATATGTTGTGCAAAAGGGGGATTCTCCATACCTTATTGCCAAAAGACACAGTATGAATCTTTATGATTTTCTCAAGCTCAATAATTTGACTGCCAACAGCAAGATATTCCCGGGGCAGATGGTACAGATTGTAGCCCAGTGAATAAGTTAGTGTCCATCAAAAAACATAAGTTTTTGATGGACGCTGTTTGCTGCTTCTGAATGGACACAAGTAAACAATTTTAATACCCCGGCAGCAGAAGAGAGGAGTTCCTGAGATTATGACGAAGGTCCTGACCGGTCTCGATTGTCTAAAAACAGAACATTTCAAGGATTTTCAGGGTAAGAGGCTGGGTCTTCTATCCAACCAGGCGTCAATCGATTCACGGTTCATGCATGCCAAAGACATAATATCAGACAGATACCCCAGTCAATTGAAGGCGCTTTTCGGTCCTCAGCACGGTTATGGGTGCGAGGAACAGGACAACATGATTGAGACTGGTCATTCCTGTGATAATGTGCTTAAGATACCTGTTTTCAGCCTTTACGGCGAAAGCAGGACCCCCCTTCGTGAGATGCTGGACCTGATCGATGTCCTGATAATTGATCTTCAGGATGTCGGCACAAGGGTCTATACCTTCGCATCGACAATGCTCAATTGCCTTAGGGCAGTGAAATCTGCCGGAAAGAAGGTGGTCGTTCTGGACAGGCCAAATCCCCTGGGCGGAGAGACACTTGAGGGAAATATTCTTGTCCCCGAGCTTTATTCATTTGTAGGGCCTTATGCATTTCCCATGCGACATGGCCTTACCATGGGTGAAATGGCAAAAATATTCAATGAGGCCCTGAACATAGAATGCGAACTCAAGGTCATTCCCATGAAGGGATGGAGGAGAGAGATGCTGTGGCCTGAAACAGGCCTGACATGGGTTATGCCCTCTCCCAACATGCCCCTTGTGGAAACGGCGTTTGTGTATCCCGGCCAGGTGATATGGGAAGGCGCCAATATCTCGGAAGGGAGGGGCACATGCCGGCCGTTCGAGATTTTCGGGTCCCCGTTCCTTAAGACAGAGATTATAAAAGAGAGGATACCAAAGGAGAGCATAAAAGGATGCTTTCTGCGGGAGATTTCCTTTAAGCCCACATTTAACAAATGGGAAGGCCGCGCCTGCCGGGGTTTTATGATGCATATAATCGATATGAGGCTTTTTCGACCCTACCTTGTCTCAATAGCGATACTCAAGGCCATAATAGAAACGCACGGTGATGATTTCAAATGGAAGGAACCTCCATATGAGTATGTCTATGATAAATTGCCCATTGACCTGATACTGGGCAATTCCGATTTAAGAAAAGATATAGAAAGAGGGGAGGATCTTTCAGCCCTGGACAGAAAATATCTTTCAGACTACACGGAATTTGCGGAATGGAGACGGCCGTATCTGCTTTATTAAAGAAGTGATGTTCTGAATCCATCTGTTTAAGATATATCAGAAGGATTCAGAACAGACTTACTGATAAGGATATAAGAATTATCTGCCCCCCATAATCTTAAGGAGATTTTCACCAATCTCCAGATATTCACTTCCAAGTCTCTTGGAGATAAGTTCACGCGCGTTGGGGGATTTAAGCGTTATTCTGATAAGTTCTTTTATAAGCCGGCGTTCTTTTTTATCAAGCATCAGTAACGCCGCTGTCTTATCATTGAGATTCAGGTCAATATCCTTTTTTTCCTTCATGCTTAATGCTTATTTCTTTGACCCGCCGCTTATCCATTTATCTATTGCTTCCTTATCAAAGCGCCAAACCCTTCCAATGCGAATAGCGGGAATCTTCCCTTCAGCGGCGTATTTGCATATGGTAATCTCATGTAACTTTAGATATTTTGCTAATTCTTTTGTTGTCATTATCTGTGGCATTGTTAACTCCTTATTTTTTATATGATGATCTGATAATTTCCAATTCTAATGCCATTATTTATAATACTCCATGTGCATAAAGTCAATATAAATAATCAATAGTATATAAAAATACCTTATGTTTATGTATTTAAATAGTATTTCATATTTCCAAGCTTTATTCTGAATAATTTAGGATAACTATATGTTTTAAAACGAAAAATCTAAATATAAAAGGCGATTTCTTCGTGAGGATTAAAATAGAAATTGTTTAATATTATGAGAAAAGATCAAAATTGTTGAGCTCGTAAAAAGCCGAGTGGGTAAGGCGGAGGCTTGCGCCACCGCCTCCCCGTTGCCGCAATAGGGTC
>CAZJOB010000243.1:0-5701 GCA_964547435.1 uncultured Desulfatiglans sp.
AAACCGACCTGATCGACAGGGAAAACGCGGTTGCCCTTTCAAAAATGACTGACGGCATTCCGGTATCAGCCATTGACAGAGAGACCCTGCATGACCTGGTTCGAAGGATCGGATCTTTTTTATGGTCTTCCGAGTAATATTTCTTGCTTTTTGTTTTTACTATATCTATAATTGCCGATAATTTATCAAGGGCTCGTAAAAAAGTGAGCTTGTTTCGTTCTGAGGGAAAGTTCTATTTGTCAAAAATGGCATCCTGAGGTTTGGAAACATAAAATCAAATTGAAAGGAGGATGTCATTATGGCAAATGGTACCGTGAAGTGGTTTAGTGACAAAAAAGGTTTTGGTTTTATAGAACTTGAAGACGGTAGCGGTGATGTATTTGTCCACCATTCAGCTATCAACATGGACGGTTTTAAGAGCCTTAATGAAGGCGAGCATGTAAGCTTTGATATTGAACAAAGCAACCGTGGACCTTCAGCAAAGAACGTTACTAGACTGTAACACAACACTCTGCTATAGGCGCCTGAGCGCCGCGTCAGACAGTGACGAGGCGCTTTTTTATTTCCTGCTTATCCAGCCCCCGGATCGCCTCATTTTTTTATCCCTTGTGATAATAAGAGATTCATGCCCCGGCAGTGAGTCAATCAATATCGTGCCCCTGTCCGGACCCATGACCATAAGGGCTGTGGCAAGCGCGTCCGCGGCAAGCGCTGTTGGGGCTATTACTGATGCACTGGAGGTATTGGCAGGTGAAAGACCTGTTTTCGGATTCGCTATGTGATGATAAAGCTTATCCCTGTCATAATAATTTTCATAGTTGCCTGAAGTAGCGACAGCCGAGTCCTTAAGATCAATTACATCCAGGTGTCTGTCCTTCTTTTCAGGGTCCTGAATTGCCGCCCTCCAGGGCCGCTCGTCATCCCTGAGTCCAACTGCCCTGATATCGCCCCCGGCGTTTATAAGATGTCTTTCTATTCCATGTTTAATGAGGAGGTCTGAAGCCCTGTCCACAATATAGCCCTTGGCAATGCCGTCAAGCGTGATCTTCATCCCCTTTTTTTTAAAGCGGATACACTGCCCGTCAATCTCTATATTGCCGGAGCCCACGAGTTCAAGCGCTTCTCTGATCCTTTCTCTTTCAGGATAACCGGACTTTTCTCTAGCGAAACTCCTTCTGAAAAGTTCTATCACAGGATATATGGTAATATCAAAGGCCCCTTTGGTGAGACTGTTATATTCAAGGGCCTTTGAAATAACCTCGATCACCTCACTGGACGCATTGGGCAGTATCCCGTTTCTGTTGAGCATTGAGACCTCAGTGCCCGTCTTATAATGATTCATGAGATCAGACAGCCTTTCTATCTCAACAAAGGCGCCTTCAATCGCTTCATGGACCTTCTGATCAGGTAAGTGAATAAGGATCATTGTAACGGTTGTCCCCATGGCGAGCCGGGTCACAGAGGCCCTTTTAAGATCCGGGTCTTTTTCGAGGGATTTTGATGGTGAAGGTATAATGCCGTTAAGACCGGTGAATCCTGTTATCCTGATAAATGACCGGCGGTCGATATACCCGGCATGTCCTTTTGGACACATTTTATTCATGCCCGGCTTCTTCCTTTTTCTGATCAGCCGGAGTACCGGGGTTAAAGTGCATCATCTGCAGCCGGATAAACGAGAGTACACCGAGAATAATGGTGGGAAAATAGAATGACCCGTGCAGGAGTATGGCGGCAGAAAGGGCCTCCTCCCTGGGCACTCCATAGAATATAAAACCATACTGGACTGCCAGGTGAAAAGGGCCTATGAAACCGGGCGCCAGAGGAATCGATACGCCTATAAAGGCCATTGCCTGAATAAAAAAAGATGCCACAAAGGGAAGTTTTATTCCGATAGAGCACTCAATGAAATTTATCTGATACAGTGCGATAAACCAGATCATAGCAGAATAAAAGATGGCCAATGCCCATCTGTAAGACCCCTTTAAGGGGGCAAGGCCCAGGGAAAGATTGCGTATTATTCCAATGCCTTTCTCTTTTAGGCCCGAAGAAAGGAAAAAAAACACCCTCTTGAATCCGTCAATAAACAGGTCTGTCTTGTATCTGAATCCGATTATGAACCCGATGATAAGAATGTAGGTGATAAAAATGGAAAAGGCCGCCCCGCGAAGGCTGAATGCAATATCCTTATACTCATCAGGGAAACTGGTGGTCATAATACCGATCACAAGGATAAGAATAAGGCAGAAGCCATCAAATATCCTTTCCATGACAACAGTGCCGAATGTCGCGCTCCCGCTTATCTTTTCCGCCCGCCCGAGGTAATTGGCCCTTATAAATTCACCCAGCCTTCCGGGAAAGACGCAATTGGCGGCAAAACCGGTAAGAAGAGAAAGCATTCTGTTTAAAAAACTCGTGTCTTTAACAGGAATGAGAAGTATCCGCCATCGCCATGCCCTGATAATATACTGTGCCAGAACAATCAAAATCGCCAGGAAGAGGTAGAGCATATTCACCCGGCTTAAGGTTGTCTGAATTCGCGTCAGGTCCACCCGGAAAAAGGCGGCATAAAGAAACAGGGCGCTTATCAGCAGCCCTGCCCATAGTTTCAGGTTTACTTTTCTCTTGTTATTTATGTCCTTCATAGAGGTTCAGCAGCTTTCTTGCCTTCTTTATGTCCTCTGTTATCTGATCAGTCAGTTCTTTTATTCCGGAAAAGGTCTTTTCTTCTCTTAACCGGTGAATAAAAACTATGGTAATCTCCCTGCCAAGCAGATCTCCGCTGTAATCAAGGATATGGGTCTCTATGGAAAGACTGACGCCTCCAAAGGTGGGATTATTGCCAATATTGCACACCCCCTGGTATTTTTTTCTCTCAATATAAACTAAAACCGCGTATACGCCTTTTTTGGGTATAAGTTCATCCTCAGGAAGGAGATTGGCAGTTGGAAACCCAAGAGCGCTTCCGCCCCTGCCCATGCCTTTTTTTACAGTGCCGGATATTCGATAGTCTCTTCCCAGAAGCCTCTTTGCCTCCTTGAGATTACCCTCCTTTACCAGATTCCTTACTGATGTGCTGGATACAAGTGTATCATTAAGGTGAACCGGTTCAACAACATGGACCTTATATCCCAGTTCTTTGCCCATGGCGCGAAGCAGTTTGATATTTCCTGAACGGCCTTTTCCAAAAGAGTAATCATATCCGACAACTATCTCTTTCACGCCGATCCTGTTCACAAGAATCTCTCTTATGAAGTCCTTTGCTGAGATCCTGGCGAATTCGGGATTAAAGGGTATGGCGATAATAACATCTATTCCGGCATCGGCTATAAGGCTCATCTTCTGTCTAAAGGGCGTTATCAGGGGAGGGCCGTTGCCCGGTTTCATAACTTTGATTGGATGGGGATTGAATGTCATAACAACTGATGTGCCGTCAATCTTCTTTGCGATGGCCTTTACCCTGTCAAAAAGCGCCGAATGGCCCTTGTGAACTCCGTCAAAGTTGCCTATGGTTAAAACAGGATTTTTAAGAGGTTCTCTTATCTGGGTGAAATCATTAATTACAATCATATTTAAAAACAGTTCCTTATGTTATCTAAACTTATTTGTTGACACCAAACATTGAATAATATAAATAATGTTAAAAAATTTCAACATCTATGTGCCGAAGTGGCGGAACTGGTAGACGCGCTAGGTTCAGGGTCTAGTGAGGGTTCCCTCGTAGGAGTTCAAGTCTCCTCTTCGGCACCACCTTTTTTACGCGTTCATCAATATTGAAAAGATAAAAAAATCAGGAAGGTTTTTATGAAACACCGGAGTTGCCTTGACATTGGACCGGCACAAGCAATTATGTCCAATGTCAAAGGCAGCGCTGATTACATTATTCGATCGGTTCAAGGGGCCAGTTCATTGATGCCGCATTGGGTCCGACTATTGACTGGATCAGATCAACTTCGCCGTCTCTCATCCTGAACATGTGGCAATCAACAAGGCCGCTTCCTGTGGGGTTTTGCTCATTCGCTGTTGCCCCGCCCATAAATACCATAAATGCAATAGAAAGACCTTTTTCAGTATCAACCCAGACACGTCTTGGTCCATGATTCATACCCATGCCGAGTCGTTTAATGAAGGTAACCGGTGAACAATCATGGTCAGCAGCCGTCGTCTGAACGCCGTTCTCCCAGCGGTCGCATATCTTGGCGAAGGGCACGCTTTCTGTCGAACCCTCCGCAAACAGGGCAAAATAGTTATCGGCCGCATCTGCCAGCACCTTGCGGGGTGTTCGTTTTTCGGGTGGCAGGATTGTCTCCCAGTCCTGGTCTTTTGTTTTAAGTACGCCCTCTGCATTAAATGCAAAATCCTTTTCCCTTGCTATTATGGTTTCAATCTCTGTGATTTTGCCATTTTCAATTTTTAATCGGTTGGCAAACAGGATCGGCCGGATAGTTCCCTCTTTGGGCATCTCTTTTGGTCCACCAAACATGGCAAAGGCGCCATCGCCTCCGGGAGCGGCAGGTGTACCTGCGGGTGCGCCAGCAGGGGTTTTGGCAGGAACAGGGGCTCCACCGCCAGCCATACCGGGGCCTCCGGCCATCATACCGCTTCCAATTGTTTTTGAATCAAAAGGTTCTTCTATTACTGCAATTGTGGCTGTAGTGCATTTTTGGGTATCAATCAGGCTGCGTCTGAGCAGGGGCTTGCCCGCTGTTTCCCAGATGCCTGTACCAACATCTTTTTTAACGCCATTTTCAGTGAATTTTACTGTTGGAGCAATAGGCAGACCTGATATCTTGTGTGCCTGAATGGCTTCAAAGTACATGTCTGTTATTTTTGTAAGATCTTCGCGGGTGCAACTGTCTTCTGCTGTCCGGGCATTTGAGGCCGCAGCATATACAAATGTTGTAAGACAAATCGTAAGGGAAAATAGCGCTATTCGTTTCATCTTTAAATCCTCCAGAGCAAAAATCGTTGATAGAAATAGAAAAAAGAGGTTTTTTGATGAGAATTCCCTCATTCTTTACAGTCTTTCCCGCCACGGCCTGTTTGTCTTCCAGAAGTTGAGACGTTCCACATATCTGCCAATCAAATCTTCCGAAGTCTCTTCTTTTTTCAGGAGATCAATTGCCATTTTCTGTGCCGTTACAGCGTCTTCAAATCTTCCTGCTTCGGCGTATGCCGCTGCGAGGGTGTCCAGAATATAGGAGCACTGTTTGATCTTCAGTGCCTTTTCAGCAAGATCAACGGCCTTAACGCCATCCCGGTATTTCTCATCAGGGCAGGTTGCGTAAAACCATGCGAGGTTGTTGTATGCAGTCAAATTCCCCGGATTCAGTTCTATAGCCCTGCTGTAATCGGAGATAGCCTTGTCAATCCGGCCGCTTTCCCTGTAGGCATTGCCCCGGTTATGATAACCATTGGCATACATAGGGTCTATCTCTATAGCGCTGGTGTAATCAGAGATTGCCTTGTCGAAGTCGCCCTTTTTCTTATAGGCAATACCCCGGTTAAAATATGCATCAGCATTTCGAGGATTTAGTTCTATAGCGCTGGTGTAATCAGAGATTGCCTTGTCAAACTGACCATTTTTTCTGTATGCAATTCCCCGGTTAATATAGACATCAACATATCCGGGATTTAATTCTATAGCCCTGCTGTAATCAGATATGGCCTTGTCAATCTGGCTCTTTTCTCCATAGGCATATCC
>CAZJOB010000244.1:0-5690 GCA_964547435.1 uncultured Desulfatiglans sp.
GGCCCCCAGAAAGATAGAGGAGTAAAGGAGACCTATATGAAATATTCGAAAGGACTTTTTTTACCGGCGCTTCTGATTTTGATAACCCTTGTTTCCTGTATGAACCTGAAGCAGCCGGCCTATAAGATATCATACTATGCCCTTGAATACGATGCCCCGGAATTTACCGGAAAAACTCCTCTGCCCGTGGCCATAAAGATGGAGCGCATTGGGGTGTCGCCCCTTTATAACAGCATAAACATTGTTTACAGGGAAAACGATTATTCAAGAGACGCGTATTCATATCATAAATGGCATATTAATCCCGGCGACATGGTCACGGATCTTCTGGCCAGGGATATGAGGGAGTCCGGGCTTTTCAGGGCGGTTATTAACTCAGGCAGCAGCGGGTCCGGGGCATACTATAATCTGGGAGGCAATGTCGAAGGGTTTTATGAAGAGGATGAAGGCAAAGACCGGTTCGGGGCATTGTCCATAACCATAAACCTGGTGAATGAAAAGGAACAGGCCCCTGACAAAAAAATAATGTTTCAGAAAACATATATAAGAAAAAAGAGATGCGAGAAAAATAACCCAAGGGCCCTTGCAAAGGCGCTGAGCGAGGGAATGAGGGAGATATCCGCAGAAATTATAGATGATGTGTATAATGCACTAAAAACAGTCGATTAACAGGGTATTCATAAAGGTTGAGCATTAATAAAACTTTAATCGGAGGGAAGACATGGCAAATACTCAGGTAAAATTTGGCGAATGGATTGAAAAGGGTTTTAATCTGTACAAGGAAAATTTTGTTGTTTTGCTTCTGGCAGCGCTGATCACTGCTGTCCTGAGCTCGGTAACCGCAGGGATTCTGGCAGGCCCCATGTGGGCGGGCCTGATTCTGATTTCCCTTAATCTCCATGATAAAAAAGAACCAAAGCCCGAAGTGGGCATGGTCTTCAAGGGATTCAACTGGTTTGTGGAAACGTTGCTGTTTGTTATAGTTTGGGGCGCTATATTGATTGCGGTGTCTTTTCTGTTGTTTTTTATACCCTGCGTGGGACAGCTTGCATCCCTTTTTGTGATCTGGGTGGTGCAGGCTCTTTTGATGTTCGGACTCTACTTTATCGTGGATCAAAACATGAAATTCTGGCCTGCCTCCATGAAAAGCATTGATGCTGTAAAGGGAAATTTCTGGCCTTTTCTGGGGTTTTTTATTGTGGTCAGCATCATCGGCGGCATTGGTTCTGTTTTATGCGGAATCGGCGTCGCTCTCACATTGCCGATAATGGTATGCGCCATCACTGTAGGCTACCGGGACATCTTCAGCAGCGGAATTAGTGAGCCGGCAGAGGAACAGGCTGCACAGTAAACAGGTGTCAAATTACAAATTGACAGGGGCCATCGGCCCGAAAGTGAGCCATGCATTCTGAAAATGCTTCAGGACAATTATGGTATGAACGGCCATCCTCCTACTGGGACGTGGTGTGCCGCCATTTTCCGCTGGCCCTGGTTTCCGGTCTGCCTCTTATTCTGGCATTTGTGACAAAACCGGAGGGGTTGCCGCTAAGGCCCTGCACCTTCAGAAGCCTGACCGGCTACCCCTGCCCTTTCTGCGGTTTCACACGTTCTTTCTGGGCACTGGCAAATGGCGATTTTTTTTATGCCTTTTACAACTATCCGCTTTCCTGGCTGCTCTTTACTCTCTGTGTATTCGTTTTTCTGTGGAATTTGGCAGGGCTCGCGGCCGGGGTCAGGCTTTCAGCGCCTCCGGTATCAAATTTTCTGAGAGGAAAAGGAATATATATCTTCCTTTTAATCACTATGCTTTTTGCGGCAAACTGGGCCTGGCGGTTGATAGAGGGCCTAAAGTAGGTCGCCCTGAGTTTCTATATGGAACCACCCTGGGAGGCTGTCCGGGAATGGCCAAAAGGTGAAACAAATACATTATCGGACAGCCTCCTGGCCTTTGGATTGTCACTTCGAAGCGTTCAGCAGATTATCATCTGTTAAAACCCTGGCGTTCCTTGTGGGGCTGTACTCCGGCCGGAACTGCTGCACAACTGTCTTCATGCCGAAACTGAAGCAATGCCTGCGCTGAAGCGTTTCCGCATCCTTTTCTGCAGATTTCGAATCAAGATCTCTGGCTTCAGGTCCGGGGGCCACAAAAATGGCGTTTTTCGCCTGTCTGCCCATGAACACATGGCAGTTCTTAAACACATCCCTGTAGGTCTTGAGTTCGGAATCAAACAAGGCCGTGTAGCTTAAAATATTCGCAATAACAACGCCCTTAGGATCAAGGACATCCCTGACCTGTTGCAGAAATTCTCGTGTTATCAGGTGCAGGGGTATGGAATCCATGTTAAAGGCGTCAAGGATTATCATGTCATATTTCATTTCAGGGTTGTCTTCTATTCTCCTGACAATGAAAAGCCGGCCGTCTGATATGTGCACCCGTGTGTTGCCTTCAGGCCTGAAATAGAAATATCTTTCAGCCGCATCGACCACATCCGGGTCTATATCCACGACATCTATTACACACCCGGGAAAGTGACGTCTTAAGGTTCCGGGAATAACCCCTCCTCCCAGTCCGATAATCAGGATGCGCCTTGGTTCGGGATTAACCAGAAGACCTGCTAAAACAAGCTTTGTGTATTCCAGAAGGTGTAGATCAGGGTCCCTTGTATCGATTTGCGACTGTTTCCCCGCATCAGGACCGTCGCCAAGCCGAAGGGTCCTGATCGGGCCGTTCTCGAACACCATTATATGATGATACATGCTCTCTTTTGCATATATCAGTTTTTCAGCGTCTCTTATCCTGTAGGCAAATAACATTACAGGCGGCGCCAGAATAACCGGAAGAATAAGAAGCGGGATTATAAGATCAAAAAACACTTTCAACCTCCAAAGATATAAGGATGGTGAACTCATAAAAAGCCGAAAAACACCATTTTTCGTCATTCCCGCTAAGGCGGGAATCCAGTCATATCAGGCACTTATAGATTCCCGCCTGCGCGGGAATGACGTTTCCGGGACTTTTTACGAGACCATCAAGGCTTGCATTATACATAAATTTTGCGGAATATTAATGATATATTTTTCAACCTGCTGTCCAATTAATAAGCAGAATATTCCTTATCAAGGCAATGGACATTTACCTTGACACAGAATTTCCTTCAACCTATATTTGTATTGTCTATGACTCATCCTGACAAGGGATTCCGTGATAGTCATAACTTATTGATTCTTTTCGATTAAATCCCTTGTGAAAACCCTTTTCATTAACCTTGCTTAAGAAGATGGAAACTATGGCGCCAGATAAAACAGCCCTGCAGGAACTTAAAGATTTTCTGAACAAACTTTTTCAGGAACTTGATTTCGGCATCTATAAGATACTTCATTATAAACGCAATGAGATCAAAAAGTTTATTGATGAACTGCTGGTCGAACGGGTGAAGGAACAGCTCCGCACCTTGAGCACTCAGGAGGTTCAAAAAGCCGAGGCCGAACTGGAGGAATATGAAACAAAAGACACTATCAAAGGATGGGTGGAAGCAAAGGCAAAGAACGATACTAACCGCATTAACATATATGAGTCGGATTTTAAAAAGGATATAGCCAGATACAAGGAGGTTGAACGCATTGTCCAAATGGCCCGTGCGGCAGTAGATGCGGAAAAGGTTATCTATAACCATCTCTCCCTTTTCTTTTCACGCTATTATGACAAAGGCGATTTTATTAGCAAACGCAGATTCGGCAAAAATGAAAAATACATGGTCCCCTATAATGGGGAAGAGACACACTTTTACTGGGCGAATCACGACCAGTATTACATCAAATCCGCCGAACACTTTCAGAAATACTCATTCAGGGTTCCTTATCTAACCGGCACGCTTGCGGTGCATTTCAAGCTTACCGAAGCCGAAACCGAGCAGGGCAATGTTAAGGCGGATGAAAATAGATATTTTATATTGTCCGGGAAAGAACCTGAGATTGAAGGCGACGAACTCAATATCTATTTTGAATACCGTGCCCTGACAGAGCAGGAAAAAAGGGAAACAGGCAGCCAGAATAAGCAGGAAACCCTGGATGAAAAGGCCGCAAAGGCACTGGAGGAAAAGTTAAAAGGAAACAAGGTCGCGCTCAACCTTTGGGATATAGAGGATGAACAAAGCCTGATGTTAAGGCATATTCACAGATACACACGAAAGAATAAGTATGACTTTTTCATTCACAAAAACCTGAAAGGTTTTTTAGAGAGAGAACTCGATTTCTATATCAAGAGTGAACTGGTCAATGTGGATGACCTTTATGTGCTGGAGACAGACCTGCATTTTGACCGGATACGTCATAATTTTCGAACTATAAAGGTATTTAAGAGTATTGCAGACACAATAATCGACCTTTTATCTCATATTGAAGAATTCCAGAAAAAGCTGTGGGAGAAAAAGAAGTTTGTCCTTAGCACTGAATGGGTAATAACCCTTGACAGGCTGGCGGAATGGCTGGGAGAAAAGAAAGCAAAACCATTCATGACAGAAGCCCTTAAAAATGAAAAACAGGTAAATGAATGGAAGGAATTATTTGGCGATAAAATTGTGTCGGCTTATGATCCCGCAAAGATAAACACGGATGAACTGAAACATGATCTGTATAATTGGAAAAAGTTGCCCATTGATACAGTGCATTTTAAGCCTGATTTCAAGTTAAGGCTTATAAATGCGCTTTCGGAAGCTATTGACCTGGAAGAGAAAATGGATGGGCTGGTTATTCATTCGGATAATTATCATGGGTTGTTAGAGTTATCTGAAAAATATAAAAACCAGTTACAATGCATACATATAGACCCTCCATATAACACTTCAACAAGCGGGTTCCTCTATAAAAATGGGTATCAACATTCGAGTTGGTTAACAATGATGGAAAACCGGTTAAGGACCGGTATGGACCTTATTTCAACTAATGCTTCATATATGTGTCATATTGATGAAAATGAATATGAAGCATTGCATTCTCTTTTTAACAAATTTCATTTGGGAAATGCAGGCACTGTTATTTGGGATAAAAGAAATCCTATGAATGCTGGAAGAGGTATTGCATTACAACATGAATATGTCATTTGGCGCACTAATCTGGAAAAACCCATATACATGCTAAATAAAAACATCCAATCTATGATTTCATTCGTATCTGAATTATTAAAAATAGAAGGAGGCGTAACAGAAAAAGTAAAAAAAGAATATGTATCATGGCTTAATGAAAATAAAGATCTTAGCGGCGGTGAAAAAGCTTATAGATACATTGATAATGAAGGTCAAATATATCAAAGTGTAAGTCTACGTGCTCCGGAACCCCGAACTGATGATAAATTTTTTCAACCGCTCATTCACCCTATCACAAAAAAGCCCTGCCCTGTACCGCCTAATGGCTTTTCAAGAACACCAGAAACACTTGAAGCAATGATTAATAGAGGGGAAATACTTTTTGGCGAAGATGAAAAAACACAGCCTCGTCAAAAAGTATATTTGAAGGAAGATACAAAAAGACAAATATCATCAATTATACAAGATGGTAAAAAGGGTAAAGCAGAAATAAGCCCTTTAGGTTTTGATTTCCCATATTGCCATCCAACGTCTTTATACAAACATTTGATAGGGGCTGTTACACATGATAAAAAGGATATAATCCTTGATTTTTTTTCAGGTTCCGGC
>CAZJOB010000245.1:0-5674 GCA_964547435.1 uncultured Desulfatiglans sp.
TCTGGAAGGAATATCCCATGGGCGATGACAACCTGATTTTCTGGCAGGATGTTGCCATCGGCGACGGCGCCAAGGCTATGCGCTATACGGGAACCGACTTTTTATGGGGTAAGCCGATCGGGGAACTTCGCCTGACGAAATATTCGGGGAACAATTGGGGAGCCAACATTCTTGTCGCACATGGTCTCAACTCATATGATGACCTTCCCGAAACGCTTCCGGAAGAGGGCGTTTATGACCAGGATTTTAAATATTTTATCCCTGATGTTTTTGCCGAGGGCGCGACCTATCTGATCCCAAAGTTCGTTGCGCCCGATTTTGTTGAAGTTGAGGAGATGGGAACTCCCGGTATGGATGAGTTTACTGTTACCTATGAAAAACCCCGGCAGGCTGTTCTCCACGAAGGTGAAGAGACAGCTTTGGGCGATTATATGTTCAAGGTAAACAGGATTGACCCCGGAAACAGAGTCGTGGAATGCCGCCTTTCGGACAGGAACGGGCAAATGGTTTCCGAAAAGATGTTCGGCCCCCTGGACGAGGAGCTGTTGGATACACTGCCCCAATATGGGCCATCCCAGGAAAAGATCACCATGCGATATCAGGATATGTACATTACCCTTGATGTCCCGGTTGATCTAAAAAAGGGCACAGCGGCCTTCCAATTAGCGAGGGGAGCGGTAACCTACAAGCGGGATGAACCTTTGCCCGGGGATCCCAGGTTTCTTGTAAAGCCTGATGTTTGCGGCCACTGCTACCAGTTGAATGAGGTTCTTTTTTCAAACAGTGAACCCATCGTACTGGACGCCGATCACCCTGTTTATGAAGGACCCGAAGGATATTTCAAGATCGTTATTGATGATTTTGACGGGGAGGCCATCAATTCCTGGCATATCGAGACCGTTTCCAAGGACGAGACCAATAAAACACCGAATTTGGCGGAATTCAAAAGGAATAATATCGACGTGATGGTCAGTGTGAACGGAACGACAGAAAGTTTTTTACGGGAAACAGTGCTGGATCGATTGGCTTATCGGGAAGTCTGGCGACTGCAGTAACATAATGGAGATATAGTATATGGAAACAGTAATAAATAACGGTCAGGCAATAGAAAAAACATCCAATGCAAGGGTGCCTTCGGTTTGGAGCGCTCTCCCCGGTTTTAGAAAGAGCTGGCCTGGACTTCTCGCAATGGCGATACTCGCCTTATTATGCGGTCTGCCGGGCCTTAACTTCCCTTTAACCCTTGATACCCTCTTGCATTACATCGATGCTGTTTTGCCGCCTATCTATGGCAAAGGTTTTTTTACGGATCTTTTGCATATGAACTACGTTGTCAACTGTCTGATTGTCGGCATTGTTGTCAGGAATTTTATCGGCGTTCCGAATTCATGGGAACCCGGTCTCACCTATAGCGGCATTTTTATGAACGCGGGGATTATCATGCTCGGGTCTCAATATCTTTTGAGCGATCTGGTGAAGTTGGGCGCGGTGAGTATTATCGTCATGATATTCATGGTTTTTGGAGGGGCGCTGATATTCACTTATATGGGCCGCTGGGCAAAAATGGGAGACTCTATGACAGCCCTTCTTGCCGCCGGATTTTCCATGTGCGGTGTGTCCGCGTGTATCGCCATATCCCCCATGGTGAGGTCCAAGAGCGAGGAAGTTGCTTATGCCATTGCCGTATCGGTTACCTTCGGTCTTTTTTGCCTGTTTGCGCTTCCCTTTCTCGGTCATCTGATAAATATGTCAAACGATGCATTCGGGTTGCTTTCAGCGGCCGGCGTCCCAAATTCGAACCAGGTGATCGCCACCGGCTTCAACTACAGTTTCGATGCGGGGAGGATTGCCGGGTTTACGAATATCGGCCGGCTGGTTTTGATTCCAGCGGGTGTCCTCTTTATCTATTTCATGACGTTAGGTAAGGAGATACGCGCGTCATCGGTCAGTTACTGGCAGGTTATCAGGGAGAAGTTTCCAATCTTTATTATCGGTTTTGCAATTGTATGGACCCTGAACTGCCTGAAGGTTTGGCCGCTTCCGGCCAGTGAGGCAATGGGGAAGGTGATGGAATGGTTTTTTTCTTTAAGCTTTGTCGGCCTGGGACTTTTGACCAAGCTTTCGGACTTAAGGAAAGCAGGCGCCAAAGGAATTGTGATCGGTTATTTTGCCGGATCATTGAGAATAGGCCTCTGCCTGATCCTCCTATATATTGTGGCAAAAATGGGTTATATAAGCTAGAAGGAGTTTATTATGGCTGACACCATAGGTAAGAACCAGGACCAGGGCGCCGAAGATTTGAGAAAGGTTGAGGCGACGGCAGATGAAAAGCAGCGCAGGCACCGGGTAGATGAGTACGTGGCGATGATTATCGCTCTGGGCGCAGTAGCCATACTCTGGTTTTTACAATATTTAGGGTTTTATTGATCAGAGATTCAAAAGCGGGGCAGTATCATGAAGGATATCCTTATCGTGTTGAACGGAAAGAACAGCGAAAACGCCATTGAACAGGCATTTCGCACTGCCAGGTCCGATTCAGGAAAGGTAAAGGTCCTGCAGATACTCGATTCAGGACTTTATCATTACGCTCACAACGACCTGGTTGCCCCAAGATTAAGCAAGCGGACATTCCTGCTGTATATCCGCGAGCATGTCCTCGAACAGGGCAGGATAGAAGCAGGTGAACTTATCAGGAAGGCCGGCAAGATGGGTATATCCCTTGAGATTGACCCGGTAGAGACGGATGATGTGATTTCGACCGTGATTGCCGAGGCAAAAAAGGGTTACGATGAGATATATTTGCCGAAAGAGGAAAAGAAACTGTTTCCGATATTCAAGAGGACCATGGAGCAACATCTCAAGAGAAAAGCGCCAGGCAGGGTCATTTCATGCTGAATAGCGCACAAAATTAAGGAGGGGTACATGAAAAAAATACTGGGCATACTTATGGATGTTCTTTTTCTGGCGGTATTCTTTGGTTCTGCCTCAGCATATGAGGCAATAGTGGGACCTACAGGGGTTCTTAAATATGACAAGGAAAAATCCTATGGGGGATATACCCTTTTCGCACCTATGACAAACTGTACAACTACATACCTGATAGATATGGAAGGAAACGTCGTTCATAAATGGGAATCGGAGTATACACCGGGCGCCTATGCCATGCTCCTGCCAAACGGTAATCTATTAAGGGGCGGTGTGTTGAAAAAGAAGCCTGCCGCGATCGGCGGAGCTGGAGGCATTGTTCAGGAGATCGACTGGAACGGAAAGGTCGTGTGGGAATACAAGATGAACACTCCTTCGGAAATCCATCACCATTGCTTCGCACGTATGCCGAGTGGAAACACACTTATTTTGGGCTGGGAGGCCATAAGTATCGATGAGGCCATTGCGAAAGGCCGTGATCCCAAGACGATCCCTATATCAGTTTATGATATGGATCAATACCATTATGAATTCTGGGTGGATTTTGTGCGTGAAGTAGATAAAAATGGGAAGACTGTCTGGGAATGGCATGTATGGGACCATATAGGAACTGGCCCTCACCAGTTTGACATCAATTATATATTGCCGGAAAAACTTGGCGGCAACTATACAAGTTTTGACTGGAGTCACTTTAATACAGTTGAGTATATTCCTGAAAAGGAAATGGTCCTGCTGAATTCCAGGAATTTCAGTGAGTTTTATCTTATTGATTATAAAACCGGGAAGATGGTCTACAGATGGGGAAACCCCAGTGCATACGGACAGGGGGAGAGGCCTTCCTGGTACAACAATGGCGACCAGAAGGTATTCGGATCCCATAGCGCGACTTATATCGGAAAAGACCAGTTTATGGTATTCGACAATGGCTCAGAGCGGGCCGAAGGGAATCGTTCCAGTGTGGTAATAGTGGACAGAAAAACGAATGAGATTGTTTGGCAGTATAGTACGACAACGCCTCAGAGTTTCTATTCATTTCGTCAGGGTGCAGCCCAGATGCTTCCAAATGGCAACATACATGTTACTTCCACTCATAGCGGACATCTATTTGAGGTTACAGAAGATAAAAAAATAGTATGGGATTATGTAAGTCCTGTTTTTAACGGGGAGATAAAATGTAAGGCCGAAGACGGTGACATGCCGAATATGATGAATAATATGATACATCGGTCCTATCGTTACGGGGCGGATTATCCCGGACTTAAGAATAAGGATTTGAGTAACAAGGCGCCGTTATCCGAGTGTCCCGAGTTTTATAAGATTTACAATAAGGAGTAATGAATTTGATGATCTCGTAAAAGGTCCCAAAAACGTCATTCCCGCGATTGAAGCCTGCCCCGTACTTGATACGGGGGCAGGAATCTATAAGTACCTGAAATGACTGGATTCCCGCCTGCGCGGGAATGACGTAAAAACAAAAATCTGACTTTTTACGAGACCCTCAATCTTAGATCTTAAATTTTCCCAGGATCTTTTGTGATTTGTCTGCAAGATTTTTCTGGTTTTCAGCACTGAAATGAACGTGATAGCTGTTTTCAGCGATCTCCTGTGCCGACTGGTTTACTTCAACCATATCACCCGTTATCCCTTCGATGGCCTTTGAACTGAAGGCAATACTATTATTGACTTCATTAATTCCCAGAGTAACCTGGGCAATATTTCTTGCGATCTCATTGATGGCGACCGACTGTTCTTCAATAGCTGTAGCAACCCCTGAAACAAAATCATCAATATCGGTTATCACCTGATTTATTTCCTTGATCCTTTCGATGGTATTGAAAGTGATGCCTTGCACCCCATCTATTTTCTCTTTTATCTCTTTTGTTGCCAGGGCTGTCTGGTTTGCGAGTTCTTTGATCTCATTCGCCACCACGGCAAAGCCCTTGCCTGCTTCACCTGCTCTGGCAGCCTCTATAGTCGCATTTAGGGCAAGCAGGTTGGTCTGATCTGAGATTTCATTTATTGTTTCTGTAACCTTATTGATGCCTTTTGTGGATTCGCTTAACTCGTTAATCATTTGAGAAATCTTTTCCGCCTGAGTTACTGCATTTTGGGTAATTATTCTTGTTTTTTCCGTGCTCTTTACGATCTCATTTATTGTTGCATTCATCTGTTCCGTTGAAACAGACACGAGATTACTGTTCTCGGTTGCCTGTTCCATTGCCGAGGCAACTGAATTAACATTTGTATTTATCTCAGTTGATGATGCTGTAACAGAATTCGCCTTATCTGAAGTCTGCCTTGATCCTTGCTCCAAGTCTTTTGAGATCTGTAAAAGGTCTGTTGCGGATTTTTGCATATCTTCAGAGTTTTTTGCCAGTTCACCTATTATCTTCTGAAGATTATCAGTAAACATGTTAAACCAAATAGACAACTCTCCTATTTCATCATTACTCTGAATTTCAAGTCTCTGAGTAAGATCGCCTTCACCCTGAGCAATATCTTTAAGATTCTCCACAACATTCTTTGTAGGGGTTATAATGTATCTTTGTACAATAAAGATAATGGCCAGCGTGAGTACTAAAAGGGACAAAACACAGATTAATATGCTTTTGTTTCTCAGGGCGCGGGCGTTCTCCAAAATCTTTTCTCTGGGAACACTGATGGCAAAGCTCCAGGGAGTCTGGGTTTCACCAATATCAATGGGATGGAAGATCTGGTAGGAGATCTCACCAGATTCAGAGGTAACTAG
>CAZJOB010000246.1:0-1601 GCA_964547435.1 uncultured Desulfatiglans sp.
GCCGGAGTAGATATCCGATTGAATACTGAAGTAACGCAGGAATATGTTGAGCGTGAAGTCCCTGATGTACTCGTACTTGCAGTAGGCGCAGCGTCTGCAATTCCGCCTATTCCGGGCATAGATAATCCTAATGTCGTTTTGGCAAATAATATTGCAGACTGTGGCATCACCATCGGGAAGAAAGTGGTCATACTGGGAGGCGGACTTGTCGGCTGCGAAACCGCAGTATATCTGGCGCAGAATGGAAAGGATGTCACAGTTGTTGAGATGATGAAAGAAGTTGCCATAGACGCCAATATGCGTCACAGGCCCATTCTTATGGAAATGTTTGCCAGACTGAATGTCAGAGTGGAAACGGAAATGAGAGGCGTAAAGATCATTAGCGAAGGGCTTGTCTGTACCGATAAAACCGGAAAGGAAACCATCTTTAAGGCTGATACGATTGTTTGCTCTGTAGGTCAGCGCCCTCTGCGTAAGATTGTTGACGGCCTGCTCGATGCTGCTCCCGAAGTAGTGCAGGTCGGTGATTGTGTAAAACCGCAAAAGGTAACTGAGGCCATTTACCGCGGCTATCATGCGGGACTTGATATATAGCCGGCCGGAGACCGATCCCCAGCATAATTTTTTAAATAGGGTTTTGGGGCGCATTCTTAGTGCCTTTATGGAATAATTGGAATATAATATTATTCTTGACAATCTGGAATAATGAATATAAAAATTCTGATAATACCATTTTTTAAACTTTGGTTTTATTAGCAATACTAACCTAAAATATATTGCAGGTTCTCAATCACAGGGAAGAAGCTGCAATTTCCAGATATGCGGGCGCAATGGTAGAAGCTGTCTGGACAAAATGATTTTCCTTGATTTCGCCTTGAAATTATATAGAGGAGAAAACTAATGTCAGAAAAGAAAAGCAAACCGGAATCTCATAAAAAGAAAAATAAAACGAGTGCAAAGAGTAAGGTAAAAACCGTATACAAATCCCTCGGTCTCAGTGGAGGGATTTTCGGCGCGGTTCCATGTGCCGTTGATGTGAAAGATGGCAAAATTATAAGGATACGGCCTCTTCACTATGACTCAAAATATAACCCGGAGCTGTTCAATTCGTGGGAGATCCGAAAGAATGGTAAGTCCCTAAGGCCTATTATGAAGGCGCTGCCTTCTTCCTTTAGCCTTGCCTACAAGAAAAGAGCGTATTCGCCCAACCGTGTCCGGTATCCCATGAAAAGGGTAGACTGGGATCCTGATGGCAACCGGAATACCCAGAACAGAGGAAAAAGCAAATTTATCAGGATATCATGGGATGAAGCGACGGATCTCATTGCTGCCGAAATCAAACGTATCCACAGAGAGTATGGCCCGCTTGCAATCCTGGTGCAGGGTGACGGACATGGCGAATGCATGTTCGTTCACGCGACACACGGTTGCTCTACATTGCTTCTGGATAAGATGGGCGGCTTCACTCAACAGGTACGGAATCCGGACAGCTGGGAAGGTTGGTACTGGGGCGCCAAGCATGTGTGGGGAACAGGACTCATCGGCATGATGAATCCAGCCGACAACATCGTGAAGGATATCAGCGAGAACTCGGACATGGT
>CAZJOB010000246.1:1701-3901 GCA_964547435.1 uncultured Desulfatiglans sp.
AAGGAGTATGTAGAAACGCATACTGTGGGTTTCGATAAGATTAAAGCCTATGTCACTGGAGAGGAAGACGGAGTTCCTAAAACACCGGAGTGGGCATCCGGGAGATGCGGCGTTCCGGAATGGACTATCAAGGCGCTTGCCAGAGACTGGGCCAAAAAAGCTGTTTCGATCGGCCATTATTTCGGCGGAGGCATGATACGCGGGCCTTACTCCCATGAACCGGCCCGCCTTGAGGTTATCCTCCTTGGCATGCAGGGCCTGGGAAAACCGGGAGTTCATCAGGCGCAGATAGCCTATCAGGGGATGCCCCGGAACATCATTGCCGGCAAGGGCCATCTGGGAATGTTTGAGAAGTTGCAGGGCTCTCCGGTAGGTGAACGGCTGATGAAACCCCATCGTGGTACACCTACAGCCTGGGGCAAGCAGTTAATCCCTAAGACCTTAATCGAAAAGGCTATTAATAATCCGCCGGTTCATTTCTGGGGAACAGGAAGCCACGAGGTCCCCACGGAGGATCAGTTCGTCAAATATACCTATCCCATCCCGAAAGAGAAGGGCGGCACCGAGATCCATATGTTGTGGACTGATACTCCGTGCCGCATCACATGCTGGAACTGCGGGAATGACGTGGCAGAGACTATGAAAAGTCCCAAGGTGGAGTTCATACTGGCTCAGCATCCATGGCTGGAGAATGATTGTTTATACGCGGACATCCTTCTGCCTGTGTGCACGACTTTGGAGACCGACGATATCTCTCCCTGCATACGGGAGGGGGACAGCTTCCAGAGCGTGCTGCTTATGAATCGGGCAATCGACCCTATAGGAGAGGCTAAAACCAACTACGAAGCGGTCTGCGAAATCGCAAAGAAGCTGGGCAAATATGAAGAGGTAACTGAAGGGAGGACGTCGGATGAACTCGTTAAGGAAGCCTTCTTCGGCATGGGTTTCGATCAGCTTGTCAGTTGGGAGGAATTCAGGAATAAACAGTACTTTATTATCCCTGTGGCTGAGGATTGGGAGAAGGATCCGCCGGGCCTCTACAATTTTTACAAGGATCCTGAAAAGAATCCGCTTCCTACTCCGACCGGAAAACTCGAGTTCTATTCCGAGAGCCTGGCCAGGAATTTCCCGAACGATCAGGAGAGGCCGCCGACGCCCAGGTGGATCGAGAGAGGAGAGACCCACGACGAAAACCTTTCAAGCGAAAGAGGGAAGACACACCCCCTACTCGTTATGTCCAACCACAGCCGGTGGAGAGTTCATGCTCAGTGTGATGATATTCCGTGGACCCGGGAGGCACCCACCTGTAAGGTCAGGGGGTTTGACGGATACCTGTACGAGGCTTGCTGGATTAACACAGGAGATGCCGCAAAGAGATCTATTACTGACGGCGATATTGTCAGAGTGTACAATGAAAGAGGCGGGGTTCTCTGCGGAGCATTCGTTTCGGAGAGGATCATGCCGGGTGTGATTTCGATCGATCATGGAGCGAGAGCCGATAACATTATCCCCGGAAAACTTGACCGAGGCGGGGCTATCAACACTATCACGCCTGCGGGACTGACATCGAAGCATTGCGCGGGGCAGGCTACAACCGGGTTCCTGGCGGAAGTCGAAAAAGTAACTCCTGAGCAAATGGGAAAGTGGATGGCCGCCTATCCCGATGCGTTTAAGAGAGAGTATAATCCGGCTTCGGGACTGCGCTTCAATGCCTGGTTTAAAGGAGAAGAATGAATATGGCAAAAAAAGTATTCATAATCGATGTTGATAAATGTAATGGCTGCCTTGTCTGTCAGATTGCATGCAAGGATGAACACGTGGGCAACGACTGGACGCCTGTATCCAAATCCCAACCCGAAACCGGCCACTTCTGGCTTAAGCTCGAACAGGAAGTAAGAGGGACTGTACCTAAGGTTAAGGTGGCTTACCGGCCCCATCTGTGTATGCATTGCGATAACGCCCCCTGTATGAACGCCTGTCCTGTTAAAGGCGCGATTTATAAGAGAACTGACGGGTTAGTTATCATCGATCCGGTTAAGTGCACTGGCTGCAGGAACTGTATGGATATTTGCCCGTATAAGGTAATTTTTTTCAATGAAGAACTGAATATTGCCCAGAAATGTACGGGCTGCGCTCATTTGCTGGATGACGGCTGGAAGCAGCCCAGATGTGCCGATGCCTGCCCTACGATGGCAATACG
>CAZJOB010000246.1:4001-5669 GCA_964547435.1 uncultured Desulfatiglans sp.
AAAAAATATTTTATTCTTGACAATTAAACAATATTTAGAAAGCGTGACAGTATCATATTTTAAACATTAGTTTAATTAGTAAAACCAAATAATAATACATTTATTCCCGGCTTTGAATAAAATTCGACATAAGTTTGTCGTTATTTTATAAATATTCTAAATTCTCAAAGGAAGGTGTGTTATGAAGAAAGCTGTTTTTCTGGTTTTGATTACTTCGTTTGCCACATTTTGTTTATTTAGTACCACAGATACAAATCTTCATGCCCAACAGATGAAAACCCTTAAAGTCGGCGTTGTTTCCGCCCTGAGCGGGCCTATTGCGTTGCCTGGTAAATCTGTACTTCGAGGTGTTGAAGTAGCGGCAGATATTGTAAATTCAAAAGGGACTATAGGACAAGGGCCCGGGCTACATGTCGGGAATGAAACATACAAGATTGAGCTGGTTACCTATGACGATTCCGGGGATCCCTCCAAAAGCGTTGCGGGTTTCAGGAAGCTGTCCGAGATGTACAAACTGCCTGTTATTTTCGGGCCTTTCGGCACGCCTCAGGTATGGGCATGCCAGGATATAAATATGAAACTCGGCATATTATTCTGCGGCTTATCAACCTCTGATAAATCCAGGAAAAGAGGGAATACACTTTATATTCAGGAGCGCCTGCCAGGCTTGTATTTTGGAGATGCTATGGCCGAAGCTGCAATAGCGAGAGGATTCAGGAAAGCAGCTGTCCTTACTGATATAAATGAAGCATTCATGACATGGGGGAAGAAATTCGGCGAAAAGTTCGAAGCCCTCGGAGGCAAGCTTGTTTTCTTTGAATCGGTTGATATAAAATCAATGACCGATTATCATTCCGTTATGACAAAAATTAATGCAAAGAATCCGGATATTACTTTCATCTCCTGCTATGAAGAACCTTCGGCGCTTGCAGCTAGCCACGCCCTTGATGTTGGGTACAAAGGGAAATTTATGTTTGGCTCAGACTGGGGAGTGCAGGCAGCAAAGATAGTGGATATGAAGAGGTTAGCAGGTTCATTAGTACAGGCAATGAATCATACGTATTTCAGACAGAACCCGAAAGCAGATAAGAAGGGAAACTATACGGCATTTCATGACCTGTATGTAAAGACTTACAAAGAAGAATACAATCAGCAATCACTTTCTATCTTCGACCCTACAATGATGGTGTTCAGGGCTATGGAGATTGCCAAGTCCGTAACTGACGCGAAAGCCATTCGTGCAGCATGTCCTAAAGCACTTCAAGAAGGCAAAATACCGGTTATATTCACCAATAATGATGTGTTGGATAACGGACTAATGTATGGCGCTGTTGAATATATACTTGAGGTACAGAAAAACGGGAAGTATAAGGTTGTAAAAGAAATTGTTGTTCCGAGATCAGTATTGGAATAAACTGAAAGGCAGGGTACTGGGATGATTGAGTTCGGTCAATACATAGTTAACGGGATATCGCAGGGATGCGTATACGTGCTTCTTGCTTCCGGTCTGACTATTATCCTCGGAATTTTGAATGTTCCGAATTTCGCGCATGGGCATCTTTATATGGTGGCTGCATATGTGGTTTTTTATCTGGTAATGTCTTCAGTGACTGCTTACTGGCTTGCCATAATAATTGCCATGATAGTGCTCGGGATACTTGGTTTGAT
>CAZJOB010000247.1:0-5661 GCA_964547435.1 uncultured Desulfatiglans sp.
ATTGTTCCCGGTAAGCCGGATCAGGGATGTATGATTTTGAATCTACTTTTACTTTCTTACCGTTAATTCTTTTCTTAATTGGTTGTTTTGGTTCAACATCCTGATTTTCAAACTTGTCATTTTCAATTTCAATTTTATTATCATTATTCAAATATGAACTAGAAAATCTGTATAATTCTTTAATAGTGTCAATTGAAAGTGAAATAGTTTTATTAGTATCATCTAAATATGAATCAATAAGTGTTTTGATGAGTTGATTCATATTCTTATAATTTTCTCTTTTCATCCTTTCTTTTAATTGCTTCGTTTTGTCAATTGTTAATGAAACAGAAATAACTGTGTTCATATCTTACTCCTTTGTTTTTGAATGATTGTAACATAAATTTATATTTATATACTTTATCAATTGAATATTAATATTTACAATTATTTATTTATATTTATAATATTTTGTTGTTGTCGTTGTCATGTTGATATTGTATATATATAAATTTATATTTATATACTTTATCAATTGAATATTCTTAATGTTAAGATATACAATTGTATAGTAGCGTCGTTGAGTTGTAAATTTATTTATATTTAAGACTGTTATAGGGTATTTATTTGCATTTTGTTCAGATACCCACATTTTATCCAGAATCCAACCTTCTTTATCCCCCGGTTTTTTTACAACCAGTTTCTGCTTTATATCGGCGTCATCAGAATAGAAAATTACTGCAACGTGCTCTTTGTTATATGATTTTGACGCTGAAAGATTTTCTTCAACCCCCATAAATCGTTTTTTGTTTGTTTGTAAAAGTTGTACAACTAACAGGTTTTTCGATGAAAATGCGAGCAGGTTACCGCTCTTTAAGCTGTAATATTTATAAACATCACGGGCATCGCAACATCCTGGCTCCTGAACTTCATAAAGATCTGTATAGGGATAGTTTTCCGCCTCACCTCTGATGCCGGTAGATTCAAACCGCCAGACAGGTTCTTGCATAATGGCTCCGGTATTTTTATCTATGACGTGAGCTGAGACAGAGATCGATTGAGGATTATACCCTTCAAAACAACCTCTGCCTGTTTCAAATCGTTGCTTTATCAGTATCTGACGGCTATTGCTGAACTCATACAAATAGTTCCTGGTATATTTTTCAATTGTATGAGGTATGCACTCATCAGATGATTTTAATTTAACTGACAACTCTGATATTTCTCGAACAATGGTTGTAAAATCATCTTTTGCGAAAACAGCAGTGTTCGCGGCTAAGATAAACAGAAAGGGGATAATATAAGATTTTAAGGGCATAGGCGCCTCCATAAATTATATTAATCGGTCCAGGGCCGTTTTAAAAATTTCTATAATGAAATGGATTGTCATTTGCGGCTTATGGTTATGCTTTTAATGCTGTCTGCTTCGAAAATCAAGGGGATTTTCCCCTGTATTCCTCATTAGGTTATAAACGGAATTTCCAATATGTGAAGCTGTAAGAAATTCGGGGTCGGACCAGGATAATCCCTCGATTATAGGATACTTAAATCCCAAAACTATGAATTTTCGAGGCCTGTATTGCTCTTTTTGGCCTTGAAATGAGACTCATAGAGAGATCTTATTTATTAAAGGACCCATTTCAATGTCAAAAACAGCGTTATAACCTGAAAACATGTGATGCTTTTAATATATGTCTTAATCATTAAAATTTGTTTAAGGTTTATATCAAGGTCATCCATATGTCAGTCATGATATTTAAAATTGATTTTTAATAGCAAGAGGGATAAAAAGGCATGAGTGTATGTGCGGAGCAGGCGTAAGGGTCTTTGCCTGTGCGATCCAATACCTTGTTGAGAAATGAATGGATTATTTTAAGAGGATACCATGAGAACATTACCCCTAAAAGCATGCCTGTTTATTTTTGCCCTTTTATTGTCTGTCATATTTACCTCTTATGGACAGGAACAAAAGCCTTCCAGTATAGAACAAATCACCCGACCGGTGATGACAATAAGCGGCCCAATAAGGGGGCTGTATGAAGATGGTATAAGTGTATTCAAAGGTGTGAGATACGGGGCTCCACCAGTGGGTAAACTCAGGTTCAGGCCGCCGGTGCAGCCAGCGCCCTGGAAAGAGCCTTACGATGCGTTTAAATATGGTAACCGGGCAATACAGGGTAAAGGGTTTGGGGCAGATGCGCCTGACATGCCTTTAATGGATGAGGACTGCCTGTTTCTTAATGTGTGGACACCGGGAACTGACAATAAAAAACGGCCTGTAATGGTATGGCTTCATGGTGGGGGATTTTCATCAGGTTCAGGCGCTGAGCTGTTTACTGACGGGAAGAATCTTGCCAGCAAAGGTGATGTGGTTGTGGTTACGGTTAATCACCGCCTGAATGTGTTCGGCTTTTTACAGCTAAGTGACGCATGGGGGTCTGAATATGCCTCTTCAGGCCAGGCCGGTATGCTTGATATTGTCTTGAGCCTTGAGTGGGTGAAGGCAAATATCAAAAATTTCGGGGGCGACCCCAATAATGTAACCATATTCGGTGAGAGCGGCGGCGGCAGGAAGGTGGCCATGCTTATGGCAATGGAGCCGGCAAAGGGGCTTTTCCACAAGGCGATTATCCAGAGCGGGTCAGGCCTTGATGCATCTTCAAAGGCAGAGGCGGTTAATATGGGGCAGGAACTGCTTAAAAAACTTGGGATCACTGAAGGCGATAAAGATGTCCTGATCTCTGTCGACAGCCTTAAGGTATTTAATGCCCAGCCCATGCCATCCATATCTACCTCAAATTCTCCAGGTGAGATTACGGTTCCAACAAAGGGTTTTATACCCTGTGTAGATGGTATTACCCTTAAACGTAAACCATTTATACCTGATGCTCCGGCAATATCAGCCGATATCCCACTCATGATAGGGTCAAACAAGGATGAGATGTCCATCTTCCGCGCGGGTAATCCTAAATTTGGTAAATACACGGATGAGGATTTTCAGGCCCATGTCCGCGAAGCCCTGCCTGAAAAAGCCGGGGAACTGATCCCTGCCATACGTGAGGCATTCCCGGATTACTCACCTACAGACCTTATTAATGTTACTGAATCTCTCAAGGGTTACTGGATCGCCACGGTGTTCCAGGCAGAGCGAAAGGCCGCGCAGGCAAAGGCCCCGGTTTATGTATACCTTATGGCATGGGAGACTCGTGCTGATAATGGCAGGCTTCGCGCACACCATGCCCTTGACGTACCTCTTGTGTTCAATAATGTTGAGACCATGAGAAGCATGGTAGGGGAGGGTGAAGAGCCGCAGAAAATGGCTGATCTCATGAGCTCCGCATGGATCGCCTTTGCCAGAACCGGTAATCCGAACACAAAAGGGCTGCCTGACTGGCCTGTTTATGACACTCAAAACCGCGATACAATGGTTTTTGATACAATAAGCCGTGTCCAGAAAAAGCCATATGAAAAGATACGTGAAATACTTATCAAAGGTTTACATAGTGAACCCTGATTGGGCAAAATCAATGGGGCTGCCCTTAAAATTTGTTTACGTATCAAGGGGGACGTCAAATCTCCAATTGATATTTGCTTCTTTTGCTGCCTTCTCTCCACGCCTTACAGCAATACTTGATCAATAAAATTTTCACGGTCTTCATTATCCCTGAAGATCTTCCTGCGTTCTATTCCCCTTATCATTACATGATGTAATATACCGGGAGTATCTATTCTTTCTGTTCCTGGCATGATGTAATCTTCTTATACCGCTTTATGTGTGAACTTATTTTATTATTTAAGTAGGTCCCGGTTTTAAGTGTTCTTCAACTTCCGGTGCGATTATTCGGCCCTTTTTGCTATTACGGATGATATTCGTGACAATCCAACGCGCCTCTTCCTCGGTAAGTGCATCTTTGAATTTGGGCATTGCCAGTCCGAAGAACTTCCCCTTCAGGATGGTCTTCACCATCTCCTCGTCTCCAGTGTTTCGCTGCCAGTCCTTGTCTAGAAAGCTCGGTCCCTTGAGTTTCTTGCCTTCAGAATTAATGGCAGAACCGTCTGATCCATGGCATTCGGCGCAGTTCTGTTGATAGAACTCTTTCAGATCCTTACGCTTAGGATCCTGTGCCAAAGCATTGGTAATCCAGAGTGCGAAAACTATCATAAATATTAACGCGAGAAGATTTGGCCATCTGCCTGGACAGCAGTATCCAATAATTATATTTCCGGATTTGTTCAGAACACATCGCTCAACTGATCGTTTCATTTTATCCCTCCATCTCTTTTTGTTGTTATTCATTTAACGTCCATCGCCAATGCTGAAAATAACCAGTCGGCGGGATTTTCTGCCGGCCGGGTCAATTTTCCGACTAAGGCTGTAGCTGTTACGCCCAATTCATGAACCGCCCGGTGAAAAATACACTTCCTGATTTTATCAGCCTTCGGTATTTACCCGGGGATTATAAATTTGCCCTTTTTCAATATCAAATATTTTTTCAACCCCTTTAGCCGGTGCATCAATATCATATCAAAGCGCCTTAAACTCACACTGTCATATTTTCATGGACGAATGTCCCCTTTGACGTCGTTTCATCAGTTGTCTCCATGTTTCCATTTCCAAACCGGCAGTGTGTGCAAATAGGGCCTTTTTTATATCATCAGCAGATGGAGGAATACTCGGAAATTAATCATCCCCATTCAGCAGGTTTTCCTTGCAGGCAACGGTATAGGTGCACACCAGGTCGCCGGCCACGTTATTCATCGTCTCAAACATGTCAAGCACCGGATTGATGCCCAGCGCCAGAGCGACAACAATGGATATCTGGTTGGCATCCAGTCCCATATTTCCGAGAATGATGAACAACAGCATTGTACTGCCGCCGGGCACACCGCCCGCACCGATAGACGCCAGAACTGTCGTTATAACCAGCACAAAAAGATCGGACAGCGTCAGGTCAAATCCAAAAAGGTTTGAGGACAGCACGGCAAACATCGGCAGGTGAACACAAACTCCGTCCATATTAATTGTTGAGCCCAGCGGCAGAGAAAAGCTGGAAAGCTCGGGATGAATCTTCAGTTCTTCAGCCGCCACTTTCATTGAAACCGGCAGGGTTGCAGCGCTGCTGCGGGTCACAAATGCCATGATGATTGCTTTCCGGATTTTTTTCATAACCGTAAATGGATGCTGCCGGATAACCATCCACATCAGCAGCGGATAGACCGCAAAAACCATCATGGCGATGCCGAAGATGACTCCCAGCGCAACGCTGATATACGGCCCGATAATCTTGGGACCATACAGCGCAAAATTAACGGTCGTCAGCGCCAGCACACCTACCGGTGAATATTCGAGGACCCAGTCAACAATTTTGAACATGGCCGCACGGGCAGCCTCGAACAAATCCATAAGCTGCTGAAGTCGCCCGATGCACAGCCTGTCTTCCGAGCTATCCATGACTACCCGAACCGCTAGGCCGAACAGAATGGAAAAAACAATAATGGGAAGGAAATCCCCTTGAGCAAGCGCTTTGAACGGATTCTGAAAAAAATCGTACAGCAGGGTCGTCAAAGAAGCGTCCCCTGAATTAGATGCGCCGATTTCCTGCGCCTGCCCGGAAAGCTGCGAAGCCATCTGATTCCAGTCCGAAAACGAAGTTCCGGATCCCGGATTGATCAGCAGTGCCA
>CAZJOB010000248.1:0-5639 GCA_964547435.1 uncultured Desulfatiglans sp.
CGTAGCCTGGACTCCGGAATCCACACCACGCAGGTCATTCCGGAGCTTGACTCCGGAATCCAGTTTTTGATTTTTGTTTTCATTTCATTTTTTCTGGTCAAACGCACAGCCTCTCATAAACAGAGTTGCGTGTTGGCAATCTATAAAAACATGATAGATTCCGGAATCAAGTTCCGGAATGACAAACAAAAACCTCGATTTGAGACCTTTGCATAACCTGACAAAAAGTGTCATATCGTCATACCGGCGAATGGAGCCTGCCCCGGCATGACTGAAGCCGGGGGTATCCAGTGTTTTCAAATACTTACTGGATTCCGGATCAAGCCCGGAATGACGGCAAAAAGACTTTTTCAAAGGTCTCGATTTTTGAATATTGAGTCATATTCCTACCCAAAAATTCTTATGAGGAGACTCTTTTTTTTAACAATCAAGATTCCTTCAACAGGTTTATCAGCATCTTTGCATTTGTCACTGCCTGGGATCTGGCGTGGTTATTGAAAAACACATATAATTTTTCGGTATTTTTCTTCAGTTCCGCTATTCGCGGAAGCCATTCCCTTAACTGTTTTTCCGAATAGAGATAATCATATCTTTTGGCGGCATCGGTGCCATACCAGTTTTTTTTATTCCTGCCATGAAACCTGATATAGGCGAATTTTGATGTGCTTATTGAAAAGGGAGGGATAAGGGAAGGCAGGTCCGGTTCATCAACACATACAAAACCGGTGTCAAGTTCTCTCAAGGCATCAAAAACCTTCTCTTTAAGCCAGTCCTTTCCGCGGAACTCGACAAAAACCGGAAGGGGCGCCAATCCATCAATCAGGGATTTGAGATATATCCTGTTTTCAGGGGTGTAATGAAAGCTCTGCGGGAATTGAAGAAGTATGCCCGCTAACACTGCACTGTCTGCAAAAGGGGCTATTCCCTCAATAAACCGGGGCAAAATTTCATTGATCAAATCAACGGAGATCTCGTGGGTCAAGCCGCGAAAGGCCTTTACAACAAATTCGATCTTTCCTCCGGATCTGGAGACCATTTGCCCGGATTGCCGGGCGTCAGGGAGTTTGTAGTAGGTATAGTTCAGTTCAACGGTCTTGAAGTGATTTGTGTAGAACTCAAGGTAGCCGCTTTTCGGGAGGTCATCAGGATAGAATACCCCCTTCCAGTCATCATAGTAATAGCCTGATGTGCCTATTAGGATTTCGGTCATTTATCAGACAGGGAAATGGTCTCTTTGTCATTATGCGAGTCAACGGCAACCGCGGCCAGTGCTGTTAACGCGAGGCCGAGAATAATCAGGAATATTACTCTGCGAATCATATCTTCTATCCCCCTGACAGGAAATATTGTCGGTAAAACAATACGTAAAATGATCGTTGATTTTTTAACATATCGCAGAAAAAAATTTTTTCGTCAACAATAAACAACCGCTTTTCCTCATATATGAGAAAGCTACTAGGCGTATCGCAATTCACAGACTGTAATGGAACACTGGATGCAATTCTCTGAACTGCAGGGCTCAGCGTGGATTATCACATTTGCGCTTGATATTTTATCTTTGATATCCTGCTCAAGGTGATCGCACATAGCATGTGAATCTTCAAAGCTGACATTTCGCGGCATTACAATATGAAGATCAATAAAACGTTCATTCCCTGCCCGTCGGCTGCGAACCGCATGAAACTCAACAATCTGGGTATTATGCACCTCGAGACAGTTATTCAGAATTTCCTGCTCTTCTTTTGGCAACGCATAGTCAATAAGTTCATGGATGGCCCTTATGGTCACTTCATACCCTGCCTTCAACACAAAGCCTGCCATTATCAGGGCAATAATCGGATCTAAAATAACCAGGTCAGTGAAACGCACTACCAGAAGTCCCAATAATACGCCGGAAGCCGAGTAGACATCAGCGCTGATATTACGGGCGGAAGCATCGATTGCCATAGAACCTGTAGCTTCAGCAACCCGGTGAAGGTGGCGGGAAAGGAAAAAGCTGGTAATAATTGATATAATCATCACAGCAATGCCTTCATCAGGTTTTATCGTTGTGCTATGGATAGCGCGATTTATGGAGGAATATATAATAAAAAAGCCCGCTCCAAGCACCAAAACTGCCTGAGTCATGGCGGCCAGTCCTTCCGCCTTGCCGTGCCCGAAGGGATGCTCCTCATCCGCGGGGGCCGAGGACATGTTCAGCGCAATAAAGGTAATGAAAATGGAAAATAGGTCGAGAAAGCTGTCTGCTGCCTGAGCGGAAATGCTGATACTGCGGGAAATGATGGAAACAACCACTTTAAGAATAATAAGACAGATGATGACAGCCATGGAAAGCTTCACAGCCCCTGTCCTAGTTGATATGCTTCTCATTAGCTTTCCCATGGATTACCCATTTCCTGTCGGCGATGTTTATTCATCCTGCCAAGCCCGGCTGATCGCCTGAACAACTCCCTGTAAAATGCGGCTCTTATATTTGAAATAGCACGCTTATTGATAAACGGAGTATAGAAAATTCATTTCTGTACGTCAACCCCAGATCATCTCCAATTTATTGATTGATGATAAGGATTCGAGGGGTCGATGAATCAAGGATTCAATGGACAGCAGATGGTTCGGTATTATGGCTATTGGTCCAATGTAGCTCGTGGGAAAAGGATTTCACTTATTTCTTAAATAATTGTTTCTATAAAAGAGGACACTGCCGACTTTCTGGCACGGTGTCTGTCAGCATGTCTAGTCCCGGCGACTTGTCCCGGCATCTTGTCAGGGCGAAATGTAAATGGAGACCGAAGCTTCTCTGACCACCATCTTGTCACGCCATAGTTATCAATCGAAGGCGGAAACTTTAGCGGAGGTGGTTAGCGAAGCCGGACTTGTCCCGGCATAGCCTTGGCGACGTCGTAAATCTTGAATCTTTACCCTGTTAAATACCGAAGGTAAGATTTGTAATAAGCATTTATCAAATCTTATTTAACAGGGTGAATCTTGAATTTTGAATTATGTATAATCTCCTTGATTTTTAAGGCTGTTAGAAGTAAACCCATAGCATCAAACCAAAAATTTTATATCATTGAATTTACACCTCTTCAAAGAGGCATGAAATATAAAAATCAATAATTAAGGCTGCTGTCAGGAGAAATAGAAAGCGGTTTCCCGTTGGTTTTAGGTAGAAATAATTTACAGTTTAAATTAGAGAAAAAAATGAAGGAATCCATATCAAACAAAAAGAATAATGTCATTGTCGCCACAATTTCTATAATTGTAGTTTTATTGTTAACAGCGGTTTATCTACAGGGAAGACAATTCAGTAAATATAAAGAAAGGTTGGATGTAAACACCCTGACAGAAAATTTTGAGACAGAAATAAAAGCAGGCACCAGCTCTTTTGAAAAAAGCGTGTTACAGGATGGTGAAGAGGGGTATAAGAATAAAATAGCAAAGCTTGAGACTAAGATCGCTGAAATGCAGGGCTTGCAGGATCATCTGGAAGAGACCCTGAATAAATATGATGACAGGGATGATTCAGCCGCATGGGACCAACCTGAAATGGATGCTGTTACAAAGGCAAAGGAGGATTTTAATTTACGCAAAAATTTTTTAAAACACCATATCGATTTCCTTGAGCAAAATAATTACCCTCCTGAGTTAAATGATAAACTGTTTGATCTGTTTATTGAGAGGAATATTACATTAGAAGAATTTACCACCGATGCACAGAGGACCGGATTCAAAAATATAAGAGCCAATGCAAAAGAATTAAACCGGCAGATTGAAGAAATCAACGCAGAATATGATGAAAAAACCGCAGAACTGTTGTCTGAAGATGGACTTGCTTTGTATAAGGAATATGAGAAAAGGTGGATGGAAAGATCCCTGATATTGGATTTTAAAGACATGCTGGGTGATACTAAACTTGAAAAAGAGAAGGAAAGGGAGCTTATTGAATTAATGTATAAAGGCAGGCAATCCCACACCCCTCTGCCCTATAACTTTGAACAGTCCTATGTATTTCCGGAAAATGAACCGGATGCTGAGACCGTGGCCAGACTGAAAAAGGTGAAAAATGAAAACACGAGAAAAACATTAGACGCCTATGTTGAATCGGCAGAAGGTATTCTTTCAGAATCACAACTGGTGATATTTAAAGGAATAATAAATAGCTTTAAAATATCTCTCATGCCAGATGATACTGCCGTAAATAGTAGTGACGAGGAATAAGATGAAGGAAATCACATCAAATAAAATAATTCATGTTATTCAGGCCGCACTTTTTATACTTGCAGTTATACTCTCTACCACTCTTTATATACAGGGAATAAAACTCGGTGAATTAAAAGAGAGGTTTGATGTAAGCAGCCAGACAGGAAATTATCAGGCAGAAGTAAAAGCCAAGAGCAGCTCTTTTGGAAAGAAACTGGCTCAGGATGATGAAGAGAACTATAAAGCGAGAATTGAGCTACTTGAGACCCAGATTGCTGACATGCAGGAATGGCAGGATTATCTCAAAAAGACACTGGATGAATATGACAGGAAGGCTGATTCCTTAATCCCGATCTGGCGTCAGACAGGCACTCTTTCACTGGCTGATTATCCCATCTATTTTATTAAGGATTTTATTGAAGAAAATAATTACCCTACGGACCTGAAAGAAAAACTGCTTGCTCTGTTTGATGAAAGGGTTAATGCCTTGTTTAACACAGTGCCGGATTTAATGAGTTTCATACCCGGAAAAATAAATGGAAATTTAGCAGAGCTGATACAGCAGAGTGAGCAGATCAAAGCAAAATATGATGAAGAACTGGCAAAACTGCTGTCCCAAGAGGAGTTTACTTTGCTTAAGGAGTATGAACAAACGAGTATGGAAAGGTATATTCTTAATGGATTAAATGAGTGGCTTGGCGATGATAAGATTGAAGATGAGAAGGGAAAGGAACTGATAGCCTTATGGCATAATTACAGGCAGGTTTCTCAGGAGGAACAGATAAAAAAGGCCCAGTCATATAAAATCAACAGACATGGCCCGGATGATAAAACCAGGGCGAAGATTGAGAAGGATAATCTTGAATACAACATAAAATTATATGAAAATTATGCTTCACTGGCAGAAGGTATTCTTTCTGAGTCACAAATGGAGGTATTTGAAGCGACTCTTAATATTCTTAAATCAACTTTTAATTACGACAATAAAAATATACATAGCAGTGCGAAATAGAAGGAATAAAAGCTAAAAGCATGATAACCTCTTACCCTGTTTAAAACGGCATTTGGCTGGTTTTACTGATCGCTGGTAACTGATCATTGTAATTTCCCTTGATTTTTAAGACCCTTAGCGTTAAACCCATAGCATCAATCCGAAAATATCAACAAAGATCAGCCCCTTTTACATTAGGAGTTAAGATGTCAGATGTTATACCCATGGAGCGAATTGAGAATTCAATATATTTTATTCGAAGTCAGAAGGTTATTTTAGACAGGGATCTGGCAGTGCTTTATGGTGTGGAAACCAAAGTATTAAAACAAGGGGTTAAAAGGAATCCGGATAGATTTCCGACAAATTTTATGCTTGAGCTTTCAAAAGAGGAATTTGAGAATTGGAGGTCACAATTTGTGACCTCCAAAAGTGATAAAATAGGATTGAG
>CAZJOB010000249.1:0-5631 GCA_964547435.1 uncultured Desulfatiglans sp.
GAAGAATCTCTCATGAATCTGTTATTCCCGAATGGCGTGATCCGGCATGTGACTGGTCATAAAAAAGAGACCCTTCGCTTCGCTCAGGGTGACAGGCATGTGGTATGTCTGTACTATAAACAAAAATTTAGCTGAATGCTGATCCGCCTTCGTTGGCAACTATGGCAGGACAGGCCGCTGAAAGCTCCATCCAGGATTTTGCCGTTTCTGGATGGACACTAATTAAAACAGGTCATTAATCCTTTGAGAAATTTGGATTTTACCCAATCAATTGTATATTTTTATTTTGGACAGTAATGATATGACTAATATTTTTAAAACCTAAAAAACCTCTGTGCGCTCTGCGTCTCTGTGAGAGATATTAAAAGCCCAGCTTCAACTGCTTCTCTTTAGATTGACGCGCCGGCTCCTTGACCTCCCTTTTCACTGGTCGTTTCTTTCTTCTTGCAGCCATATCCTTTTTATGTGCGGGAAACAGGGTGGGCTGAATGTGCAGGGCGTAGTCCGGACATCGTTTTTTTCTGGCGCATCTTTCGCACACCGAGACACTTACCTTTGGCATTGATTTTTTTCTGCTGCAGACAATAAATGTCATGTGACGCCGATCTCCTTCATAATTTTCGCTACACTGATAAGATCCGGAAAACGCGGACAGTCATAGCCCTTCCAGTCTCCAAAGGGGTCCAGCAATATCGCATACAGGTCAGCGCTTCGGGCGCCAAGAACATCAACGTGGTAAAGATCGCCTATATGCAGGGTCATATCAGGAGAGGCGTTGGCGGTTTCAAGTGCGTGTTTAAAAAAGAGCGGGTCCGGTTTTTCATATCCCACGAGATGTGAGTCAAAGACATGGTCAAAATATTGCCTCAGCCCGACCTCTAAAAGTATATCCTCTACCGTGCCGTTGGAGTTGCTTGCCACACTGAGCCGGTATCCTTTAAATTTAAGCATTCCAAGGGCTTCAGGCACGCCGGGCAGTATCCAGGTCCAGAGTTTATGGTTCTGGCCTGAAGAGGAAATAGCTGTGAGCATGTGTTCGACAAGATGTTTCTGCTTTGACTCTTCCAAAGATGCCGCGGCCGGAAGCAGCTTAATAATGCTCTGCATATAAAAAATGGATGTCTGTATGTTTTCAGTAGATTTGAATCTTTTAAGCTCTGATGACAATGCCGGACGCGCCGCTGCCTCTGCCCGGCAAAGCTCTTCCACCGTGCAATCGATATCAAAATATCTCAGTTCTTCGGAAAGCCAGGAGAAATCCATGGAGACAAGCGTGTTGCCTGCGTCCAGAAATATGGTTTTTATCTTTTCATATGGTATTGGTTTAAAGGTCATTTTCAAATCTTCGTACTTTTTTTATCAACAATTGCCGCTGATCCGCCTGGTTTCAGACACACACTATATCCTTGACAAGTAAGCCGCCTTTCCTATAAGAATTCATATGTTTCTGTTTCTACTGATCTTTAACATTCATTCCAATATATTGTAAATATTAAAGTCTGCCGGCGCAGAGATGAATATAATTACTGAGGATCAAAACTAGATGATTTTATTAGGAAAAAGTCAATGGATGTAAAGAAAGAAAAAGTTATTGCGTATATTGCCTGTGTTATCCTTTTAATCACGGGACTTGTCTGTTACGCGGCATTTGCCGGTGGAGCGCCTGAAGAACCGGTAAGAATAATGTTCAAATCAGCCCAGGGAAAGGTCCTTTTTTCACATAAGGTGCATGCAGCCAATGACGGCTATGGCTATTACTGTACCGACTGTCACCATTTATGGGATGAAGATGAGGAAAACAGGCCCGTCTCGTGCAGTGAATGCCATATGTCAGAGAGTGACGACGAGTATATGGCCAAGAGATCCGATGCCCTGCACCGGCAGTGTCAGGGCTGTCATGAGGAAGGAGCCGCCGGGCCTTCGGAATGCTCAGGCTGTCATGTTCAGTAATCCATTACTTATAATTCGGAATCCATAGCGGGAGGCAGAATATGATTAAAAAACCGTTTTTCAGTTTCGGCAGCCCTAAACTGAAATACCCGGTTATTTTGGACCTTCAAAAGGAGATTGACAGGGAAATACCTGTGCCGGAGACTGTTACAGTTCATCTCAAAAGACCCCTTCCTTCCATCAACAATGATAAATTGAAGACCGGCGCTTTCGTCAGGACCGGTCAAAGGATCTTTATTGATAATGAATATAATGATTATTTCATTTCACCCGCAACCGGCGAAATATTTAATATCAGTGAACACATCGGTTACCTTGGCGCAAGCTGCGCATCAATTTCCATCAGGACAGACAAATCAGAAAAGCCGGATGAAGCCTTCAAGTCCCTGAAAGGGGCTGTTTCTTCAAAAAACGCCGCCAGATATCTGAGGGACCTGCCGGGGTGCCCTGATTTCATATCCTTTATCAACAGGGAGACCCCCCTGAAAACCATCATAATCCAGGGTATTGATGAGGATATTCTTGTTAAGACAAATCAGGTGCTTCTCAGCACAAGAGTAAAGGAGATCAGGGAAGGGGCTGTTTTATTAAAGGAGATAACCCGCGCCGAAAGGGTGATAATCGCAACTTCTCCCGGGCTTGCAGGCATTGCCAGGGAGACGGGAGTCGAGGTGTGTGAGATAGATCCTGTTTATCCCAACGCGCTTTCACAGATGATAATAAAAAAGGCTCTTGGCATGGAAATCCCCGCGAACAAAAGCTGCGAAGATATGGGTGCAGGCGTTGTAAGGGCTGAGGCGGTTGTCGCGCTGGCCGATGCCTTCAACCGGGGGAAGCCGCCGGTTGACAAGCTGATTACCGTGATAGACAAAAACTGTGCGTCAAAAATCATCAGCGCACGAATCGGAACGCCTGTTAAAAACATACTTGAAGAACTGAACATTAATACGGGCCAGGGTGACAGAATTATAATGGGCGGCCCCATGACGGGCAGGAGCACATACTCGGAGGAAAGCCCTGTTATGGCTGATACGAACGCGATCATGGTTCAGGACGCAGGCGTGATACAGACAAACCCGGATATACCCTGCCTAAATTGCGGCGAATGCGTAAGGGCCTGTCCTGCCCATATCCCTGTCAATATGCTTATCCGGCTCCTTGAAAACAGTCTTTATGAAGAGGCCGCGAGGGAATATGACATGCTTTCATGCATTGAATGCGGCCTTTGCGACTATGTATGTGTATCACGAATACCTATTGTGCATTTTATTGTACTTGGAAAACAAGAGTTTGCGAGGCTTGAGAATGCGGAGGAAATGAATGCCTGATCAAAAGCTGTTAACAGGTTCCCATTCGCCCTTCTGGCATAATGGGACCGGCGTGAGAGACAGAAGTTATAATATTCTGCTGGCAGCCCTGCCGGCTGTGGTTATGGGTATTTACCGGTTCGGAATCCCTGCCCTGGCGGTTGTCGCCCTGTCCGTGTCCTGCGCCATGCTATGGGAACTGGTAATGAACAGGGCAATGAGAAGACCGGTCAGCATCGGTGATGGAAACGCCGCAGTAATCGGCCTTCTGTTCGCCATGCTCATGCCAGCGGCAACGCCCTGGTGGGCGGTTCTGACAGGAACCTTCATCGCTATTGTAGTGGGCAAGCAGATCTTCGGCGGCATAGGGTGCAATCCTTTGAACCCCGCGCTGGTGGCAGTGGCAATACTTATGCTCTCATGGAAGGGCATGATGGATTTTGATGAGGCCCTTGTAAATTTTGACCTTGATTTCTACAGCCTGTACCCCCTTGGCGCACTGAAACATTTCGGTGTGTCTAATGTCGATTATTACAGCCTGACAGACCTTTTCATGGGCAGGCAGACAGGGGGAATCGGTTCTGTCTTCGGCCTGGGTCTCATTATCGGAGGTATATATCTCATTCTGCGCGGACACATCAGGTGGGAGATTTCTCTCTCCTTTCTGGTTGGCGTTTTTATAACGGCGCTTATATTCAATCGCGTCAATCCCGGCCAATACGCGGGGCCCATGTTCCACATCCTTACAGGCTATACCCTTATAGGCGCATTCTTTCTTCTTACCGAGGATTCATCATCACCGGTAAATTTCCTGCCCATGATACTCTATGGAATGCTGGCGGGCATTCTGACCGTGCTCATAAGAAACATTGGATATTTCATGGATGGCAGTGTCTTTGCCATTCTGATGCTGAATATAGCAAACCCCCTTCTTGACAAGATAAGGCCCAAAGCCATGGGAAAGGTAAACAATTATGCGTGAAATGCTTAGGCTTTTTGTTGCGGTGACTGTTTTCAGCATAGTGGCGGGAGGACTGCTTGCTGCTGTTAAAGACGCCACTTACGAAAAGATAGAGATACAGCAGATTAAATTTGTCAAGGGGCCCGCCCTTGAGAAGATACTGGCAGGCTGTTCCAACAAGCCCCTCGAAGACAGGTTCAGGATCAAAGAAGGCGAATATGATATAGAATTCTATGTGGGAGAATTTGAAGGCGAAAGAAACACAATAGCCTTTGAGACAACAGGAAAGGGTTACGATGGGGATATAGGCGTCATGGTGGCGTTTAAACTCGATAATGATGAAATAGCAGGCATGGCTGTTACAACACACAGTGAATCGCCCGGACTGGGGGCCCGTGCAAAAACAGACCCTTCCTTCGGCGAACAGTTTAAGGGCATGACAGTCAATGGCAACTTTTCCATAAAAGCGGATGGAGGCGACATCGACGCCCTGAGCGGCGCCACCATCACATCAAGGGGCGTGGCGGCCACGGTAAAGGAATCGATTGATATCTACAAAGCTCTGAAAAATAAGATTATCAAAGAGATAAACGGCTAGAGAAACAGGGAGAAAAATACTTATGGCAAAGAGTGTCGCACAGGAATTTACCAAGGGTTTGTGGGCCGAGGTTCCGCCTTTTCGGCTTGTTCTGGGTCTGTGCCCAACACTGGCAATGACCAAGAGTCTTGAAAATGGAGTCGGAATGGGAATAGCGACCGCATTTGTCCTTGTCTGTTCCAATGTAATCATCTCACTTCTTAAAGACCTGATTCCGAAACAGGTAAGAATAGCCTGCTATATAATTGTGATAGCAACTTTCGTCATTATCGTAGAGTTGCTTATGCAGGCATATACCTATTCACTGTTTCTTAAACTGGGCATCTTTATCCCTCTTATTGTCGTCAATTGTATATTGCTTGGCCGCGCTGAGGCCTTTGCGGCAAAGAATAATGTTGTCTCATCCTTTGCCGACGGTCTTGGAATGGGAATAGGCTACACCCTTTCATTGGCCGTTCTTTCCACCTTCAGAGAGATACTGGGAAACGGCACATTAACATTCCCTTTTATAGGATATTCCATACCAGATATCCTGGGATCTTCATTCAAGCCATTCTCATTTCTTATTGAAGCCCCCGGGGCATTTATGTGCCTGGGCCTGATGTTATGTGTTATGAATATGCTGGGTAAAAAATAACTGCATTAAGGAGGATTCAAATGGGCGACCTTATCTTGCTGGCAATAAGCTGTATCTTTGTGAATAACATACTCCTTATGCAATATCTGGGGAACTGCCCTTTTCTGGGTGTCTCCAAAAAAATGGAGACTGCCACAGGAATGGCAATGGCGGTTATATTCGTGCTTGTAATGGCAGG
>CAZJOB010000250.1:0-5581 GCA_964547435.1 uncultured Desulfatiglans sp.
ATCAGGTCATGGATGATATGGTGGCACCCTTCACGCAGCCATACGGATTCCGACCTGTCCTTTAAAACTCCCAGCAGAGAAACCAGACCCTCTATGCCGACATTGATCAACCCTTCGGCAGCTATCCAGCGGATGCTGAATTCTTTGTCTTCCAATGCATCCACAAGTGCCCTGGCCGCTTTAGAAGAACCTATCTGGCTTAATGTCTTTGCCACTTCCCAGTGAAGCGGTTCCTTTCTGACCTCAAACGCCTTTATCAGGGAGTCTACCGCAGGTTCACCAATCTTCACCAGGGCAAAACGAGCATGCTGGCGTGCAATGCCGTCCTTGCTTTTCAGTGTTTCAATCAGGGTTTCAATCTCCTGCATCTTAATATCACTGTTTGCATTTGTATTGTTCATCTATTCTATCTCCTTCTCTCTTTTGTATGAAGACATATCAAGCCCCGCGATACAGTCTAATCCTACTGCATAACCTGCTTCAACGCTGCCTCCAGGTTTCACAGAAGCACCTTTCAGGTCATTTACAGAAAGAGCGTTCGTCACTTAAAAAAACCTCCGCTAACACCACTCGGTAAACCAACGCCCTCATTTAATGAAAAACCAGACAGTGTGTCAATCTCTTTTCCTTACTAAGTATTGACCGGCAAGTGTTAAAGAAGACCTTCGTGCAGAACATCCCCCTTTAAGATTCCGTGCCAGGGAAGTCAAATATCAGAAGTGCTTTTTAATATAGACTTTTTCAGATTCGGATGTTAAGCATTTTCAGGGACTCCAAAAAATCAGTTAAATACTGCTTAAGGAGTTTTAGATTGTTCATGGATATAACCGGTAACAGAACAGGTTAATATTTTATGAAACAGGCTTCTTTTCATCAATTGATAGAGTTTATGGAGATTGCACGCGATCTAAGCTGTGTATCGGACCTGTATATTTTCAGGCGTGAGATCTTAAAATGCATAGATGATTATATCCCTTCAGACCGATCACTGATTGTCCTGGAAGATGAAAATTACAATTCCCCGGATTTTTTCATAAGAAATATAAATGAGAAAAAGAACATGGAATATCTGGAGTATTATTATACCCTGGATCCTTTTTCAAATGTTAAAGGCCCTTCAGAATGTCTGCAGCTTGTGTCCCGTCTTCCTCACGGGAAAACAGTCATAGCGCTTGAAGAGATAGTGAATTATTCGGATTTTATAGCCAGTGAGTATTATAGAGATTTTTTCAAACCGCAAAATATACATTATGAACTTGAAATCTACCTTAAACAGATGAACCGGGTAAAAGGTTTCATAGCCCTGCTCCGGCCCAAAAGGTCTCAATCCTTTTCTGAAAGAGAAATAAGTTTCGCCAGGGCCTTTGCCCCTTTCCTGTCTCTTGCCCTTGATAATATCCTGCTAAATAAAAACCGGAACAGGAACCTGGAGATCGCCAGGTCCTCGTTTAATCTCTCAAAACGTCAACTTGATGTGGTTAAATTTATTTGTGAAGGTTTAACAAACAGGGAGATAGCAGACAGGCTTGGCATCAGTGATTTGACGGTCAAGTCTCATATCCAGAATTTATTTGAAAAAACAGGTGTTAATTCAAGGTCCGCACTTGTGTATAAAATTATTGCTGGCGCCTGAACCCCAATTATTCCGATACAATACTCCAAAAGGAGCATTTCAAATCTGTCCGCCATAATATAAAATCAATATTATCATTTTAACCTGAAATTGGAGAGTGACTATGGAAAGAACCAACCAATTACATGACGCACTGATGGTCGACCTGGTTATTAATAATGGAAAAATAGTTACCATTGACAGTAGATTTTCAATTGCCCAGGCAGTTGCTGTTAAGGATGGCAGGATAGTTGCCGTTGGAGATAATGATGATATAACCGCCCTTGCAGGAAAAAGAACAAGGATAATAAACCTTAGAGGCGCCACAATGATGCCCGGCATCAATGATTCCCACTGCCATATTTCTGACTGGGCATTGACCCGTCCTCCCCTTCAGCTTGAAACAAGATACCCGGTTGTTAAATCCATAAAAGATATCGTCAAAATGGTAGCAGATAAGGCATCCACCCTGAAGCCGGGAGAATGGATTATCGGAGAAGGATGGGATGAAGGATACCTTGAGGAGTGTCTGGCAGATCCTGATCGAAAACCGTCAATGGAAGATCTTGACAGGGTCGCCCCGGATAATCCGGTGGCACTTACTGAATACTCCGGACATCGTTCCTGGTCGAACAGGCTGGCATTTAAAATTGCGGGCATAACAGATAATACACCTGATCCTGTGGGAGGCAGAATCGGTAAAACCAAAGACGGAAAAGTTAACGGTCTGTTATATGAAAAGGCATCAATGGATCTGAAGGGAATGATCCCTCCGCCTACCTATATACAGCGTAAAAATGCCATTACAAGCGCCATGGCAGAACTGAATTCACTCGGCATAACAAGCTTTACTGATGCCGGAGTAGATAGAGAAAAATGGGCCTGTTACAGTGATGTGTTTAATGAAACCCGCAAACAGGGTAAATGGACATGGACATGCCGCGTCAATATGCTCCTTATGATGGGAGGATTTGGCAAATTAACCATCGATGGGCTTAAAGATGCGTTCAGTTATATAGGCGCACGTTATAATTTTGGAAATGACTGGTTGAAGATAGCAGGTACAAAACTGATCGGGGATGGTATTCCGCCTCTTAAAACAGCGTATATGTATGAGCCTTATGTGGACGGAACATATGGATTTCTGGTAACCGAGGGTGAAAACCCGGAAGAACAGGAAAAAAACCTGCGAAAGTTAATCCGGATTTCTCATGACAATAGAATGCAGATTGGTATTCACAGCTGCGGGGAGCGGACAATAGATATTATCACTGACCAGTATATGAAGTGTATAGAGGAAGACCCCTGGGACGCCCGCCATTATATTATCCACAGTGATTTCACCCTGCCGGAAACCATAAAAAAGGTTAGCAAGTTTAACAGAGAGAGTGAATATAAAATAGCCTTCAACATCCAGTCGCCAATCAAGTGGACAATCTCCGATCACATGCAGACAGTGGTCGGCCCTGAAAGAGCTGCTTATCAATGGCCCCTCAGGTCCATGCTTGATGCCGGCTTCCATGTTGGAAACAGTTCTGACGCTCCGGTTATATACCCTGACTGGAGACCCGGTGTGCAGGGCGCAGTACTAAGGGAATCCAAAGCTACAGGCAAACCAAGTGGTCCGGAGCAGTGCATAACTGCAGAGGAGGCCATTGCCACATACACAATTCACAGTGCCTGGCTTGACCACAAAGAGGATGTAAAGGGATCTGTTGAGGCAGGTAAACTGGCTGATTTTTGTGTGATAGATAATGATATATTAACCATTGATCCTCACAAAATCGTGGACATTAATATTCTCATGACTGTTGCAGGCGGTGAAATCGTTTATGACAGCGGAGATCTGTAGAATAAAAAGATATCAATTAAAATAAGAAATTATGGAGGAATTGTACCGATGATTACGGAAAAAGATCTGGCAGCACTATCCTATGCCGAAGCGCCAAAGATAATAACAGACAATATTCCCGGGCCTGAAGGAGAAAAAATACTTAATGATTCTATGAATTACGAATCCATGGCACGGGGAGCCGGTACTTTTCCACTGGTTTGCGATGAAGGAAAAGGCGCAACAGTTAAAGACCCGGGAATATCTATATAGATATCACAGCCGGAGTGGCGGTTACATCAGTGGGACGCTGCCACCCGAGGGTTCAGGAAGCCATGAAAGATCAGATGAGTAAACTGATGCACGGGGGTGATTGGAGCAACACAAAGAGGGCTGAACTCGCAAAAAAAATATCGGGTATCATGCCGGTCGGATTGCGGGATAACTGCGTTACCTATTTTGCCCAGAGCGGAAGCGGCGCCGTAGAAACAGCCATAAAGTTCGCAAGGAAAATTACGGGAAGGAATCAAATTCTTGCATTTCACGGTGACTACCATGGCGTATGGTGCGGGAGCGGATCATTGACCACGGGTGATCAGTATCGAAAGGGATATGGTCCTTTTATTCCCGGCGTGATCCATGTCCCATACCCCTACTGCTACAGGTGCTGCTTCGGAATGAAATATCCCGGCTGCGGGCTTCAGTGTGCCGGATATGTGGATTATGTACTGAATACCCCTTACACAGGAGCGGACGATGTGGGTATGCTGATTGTTGAACCACTTCAGGGAGAGGGGGGATATGTGGCGCCTCCGCCCGGCTGGTTTGGAATAATTAAAGAGGCCTGTGAAAAACACGGGGCCTTGCTGGTGGCGGATGAAGTTCAGGCAGGAACCGGAAGAACAGGTAAAATGTGGTCTATTGAGCATGACGGCATTGAGCCGGACATGTTAACCTGGGGAAAAGGCATGGGTGGTGACATACCTAATGCAGGGGTTTGTATAAGAAAGGATCTGGCTCAAAAGATAGAAGAAAGCTCACAGCCGAACACATTTGCAGGCAATGCCTTAACAGCCGCTGTAACGCTTACAAACATAGAAATATTAAGTGAAAATGACTTTGAACTGGTCAAACGGGCGGGCCTGCTGGGTGATAAAATACAGGGCTGGCTGAAGGATGGGGCAAAAGAACTTCGCACTATAGGAGAGGTAAGAGGGCGGGGGCTGATGATAGGAATAGAAATGGTAAAAGACAAAAATACAAGAGAGCCACTTGACGGGGATTCAATGGGGAGACTGATAATGAATATGCTGAAACGCGGTGTTGTTATGGTGCCATGCGGACGGTATGGCAATGTATTTCGTTTTATGCCATCTTTGGTGCTTACAGAAGATTATGCTAAGAAGGCCTCGGATATCTTTCTTGAAGCCATAAAGGAGGTTGAGGCAGACGGAAAATAAACTGTTACCATTTTAACCAGCGCTTTCTGACGTTATTTACTCCTGTACTGATAGAGACCAAAGAGTCTCAGGCGCAATATCGATATTCCCAGGCCAAACAACAGTGCCATATTGGACAGTCGCCTTGAAGAAAAGTGGAGAATTACGAAGTTTTACAAAAGGTTTTTTATTTAAAAATGGGGTCATATCAAAGATACGCTTCTCCCCATTTTCAAAGATGAGTTCCATTGTATAGTCATCACGAGTTTTTACATTTATTACATCAAGTAATATTTCCATAATTCTATCCTTATTGAAGCGGTGCAATACGAAACGGCTCATCCCCGACAACAGCGAGTTCCCAGTTCGCCATTAGTTCGTCTCTGTGAATATCAATCCAAACCTGCACCATCCTAAGTTGGCGAGGTGGGAAGTCACCGGCAAGAAGTTGTCCATCGTCAATGGATACCGAAGCCTTTTCCCCTTGATATCGCACATGAATATGCGGTGTATGGTGCTGTACGTCATCACCATAAAAAATCGAAACAATAATTCCGAAAAACATTGATATTGTTGGCATCGACATTCATCCTTGCATTAAAAGAAATTTGCCTTAACGATGCCATTATTGCAATTGACATCCCTCATAGCCTAATACACAATCGTATGCTCTGCTATAGCAACAGTATTTTTTTGGAT
>CAZJOB010000251.1:0-5561 GCA_964547435.1 uncultured Desulfatiglans sp.
TATCAGCTCCTTTGAATTCATTTTTCCGGATGAAGCAGAAGCATCACTGCAAATAGAAAAACAGCAGAACAGTGAAAAAGAAATAAAAACAAAGATGATGATGAAAAAATTTTTCATATATTTTTCTCCTTTAATTGACCCTCTTTTTACAGCAGCAATGCCATGAATTCCATGGACCCTATGTCCGGAATTCATGGCGTTTGTTCCTAATACCTCTCATAAACCGGTTTAAGATTCCCATATTTTGCCACCAGCTTGTCCCAGTTTTTCGGTAATTCTATTTTTTTAGTGACAAGGGCATTCTCAAAAAATCCGGGACCAACGCTCTTGAGCAGGCCTATAAACGAGCCCGGCCCGCCGGCAACCAGAATGATCAGGTTCTCGGTATCCATTTTTGCGGGATTCGTGATGTTTTCAAAACCGGAGATTACAACGGGTTTACTATGTTCCGCAATATAATCCTTGACCTCCTGCTTTGTGTATCCTTCTTTTGCCAAAACCCTGGCCCAGGAAGGAATAAGAATGATGCTGGACATGCTGGTTGTGCCTATGCTTACGAGGGTATCAAGTATCCCTTTTGCGTCTGTTCCGCCGGGGACAGTCTGAATAAAGGTGTTTGGAAAGAACACAGTCACTGTGTTGTCTTGTTTTGTGAATCCGCGCTCAACACTGAGGGGCTCCCAGGGGCTCGCCTCTTCATCCTCACCTATGACGAGGCTGTACTTGCCCGGGTTTCCGATGACCCCCATGTCCTCGACAGCCTTTCTTGCTCCGCCGATGTTTTTGACTATCAGCCCGACGGCCCTGCCAATTGCTGAATTTGCGATATTTCCGGGACTCAGCGCTCCCGAGCCGCAATTGATGTGAATGTCTTTTCTTATGCGGCCGTTGATGGTAAGAGAGGGCGCCCACGAACCGGTGCTCACCTCAAATGTATCAAACCTGGCTTTCGGATCGGCAAAGGCTTGTACTGTGGCGATTAAAACTGGCATATGGGTTGGAAGCGCGCCGGCCATCACCGCGTTAATGGCGATCTTTTCGATGGTGGCCTTTCCTTTTCGCGGTATGATCTCTGCCACAATATAATCGGGTGGAAGGTCAGTCCCTTTAAGCATCTCAGCCACGGCTTCTTCAGTTGGTGGAATAATGGGCAGACCATCGCCCCAACCCTTGCGGTAGTAGAACTGATTCACCTCTTTAAGACTGCCTTTAAACGCGACCCTTGGAGTCTTGCCTGTCTTCTGCTTCGGAGATTTCTCTTCGGGATCAAGCGGCCTGGTCAGGCCTTCAACCACCTCTTTCATGGCTGCCGCTACGCCCTCTTCTATCTCGGATATGACAGTGGATTCACAGGCCACGGATTCTCCCACGATCCTGATTCCGGGCATTCCCTTACTCGATGCGGCTGAATAAGCATCATCAACAAAACCATTATTAGCCAGTAGCACGACCGGCTTGCCAAAGTCCTCGACCGCTATTCCATTATAGACGAGGTACTTTGTACAGGACCCTCAGTCACCGACCAGGGCAATGACCGCGTCAATTCCCTTCATCCAGGCCGTAAACTTTTCTTTGTTTTTTGTCTCAATCTCGTTGACATTCGGCTCCGTGGAATGGAAAACGATTGTCTGAATATCGGGGTGCATGGCCTTCAGTCTCTTATCGATTGATTGTGCGATCGGCATAGCCGCCCGTTTTGAATTGACAAATAAACCGATTTTCTTTCCCGCGAGGCTATCAAGTCTCGTGGAAATTCCCCGGAGCGGTATCGGGTCGACATCCGCCCAGGGGCTAAGAACCTCAAATTGAATGTCAGGCGACTTTGATTCAGAACTCCCGGCCCCTTGAGCCCATGATAATTCCTGGACCGCTATGACCACGAAAATCCCGATGAAAAGTGCCAAAAAAATTTTATACATGGCAGACTCCTTTTACTTGTAAAATTATTCATCCTTGTACAGTTTAAAAAACAGGGTCTTTCCCCTCCCTGTTGCGCCACCCGTATCCGGGTCAAATACCATTACCGGGTTGCTGTCCTTTTTGTCCACGGCAAATGCCACCCATCCTTCAATTGCATCACCGGGTTTTACAGCACCATTAAGCGCGGGTGATGGAACAGTTACCGAAATTCCGGGGTATTCTGTCAGATCCGATGCCAGGGCAATCCATTGAAGGGGTGAGTCGCCGATATCAATGGTCAGCCGGTCTGATACAGCCCTTGCCTTCAATTCAAACCTTACCCTGGCAAGGATATACTCAAAGCCTTTTTGAGGTTTATTAATCCCGGCATCGGCCTTTTTAAGGAGTTTCATGGCATCACCGCCCCTGACCGTTTCAAGCACCGTTATTGTAATGTCATATATGCTTGAATATACAGACCCCAGCTCTACCATGGATTTTACGGGTGAACCTATGGGTGCGGGATTTTTTGATGAATTATACTGTGCAAGGGCGCTCCCGGGAGCTACTGCAAGGCACAGCAATATACAGATAAAAACTGTTTCCGATATTCTTTTTCTCATTTTCGCCTCCTATCTCCAGAAATCCACGGATGTACTGCCCACATAACCGAAATCACCGCCTGACCAGAAGGTGTTTGTTCCGCCGCCAGTGACCACAATGTGTATGGAAGTTATTGATTCATTATTGTCGGTTGTCGCAAGCAGGCCCGACATGCCCATCCTTCTTCCCTTATAGCGCGAAACAGGCACAACCGCATCTTCGCCTCTTTTAAGCCACCCGGCAAAGGGTTCAATGCCATCCTTTGCCTTTTTCAGGTTATCCCTGTTCTCCGACCAGTAGAGCCATCCGGGGGTTCCGGTATTTTCGGCAAGATACCTTGCAAAGGCATTCTTGGTATTGTACCCGTTTGAAGCCACATCGGCGGCGACTATGGGGTCGAGAATAAGTATGGCCTGTGTAACGCCAAAGGAGAAGAAATGCTCAAGCCATCCCCTGATGACCTCATGCTGGGGCAGAGGCGAATACCAGGCTATGTCATTTATGCTCCACCCGCTGAAGATGCTGACAACGCTCTCGGATTTATCAAACCCTTTTTGCACATGCAGGGGCTTCCATCCTTCGGGCAATCCTTCCTCATTTTCCGGAAAACAGAGGTTATTGTAGTTGAGCTGATTCCCCTGGCTGCCCAGGTAGGTCTCTCCGGGTTTGCCGGAGCCTCCCAGGTTTTTGGAGATAAGAGTCCAGCATCTTCCGATCGTTGAGTTGGCCCGGTTTACCGGTCCCATGGCGCCTATTCCGGTGTTCATGCCTATCTCGTCTATAACCGGCCCGTTTACCACTACCATTCTGGCAAAGGATGATGTTGAACTGAACATGGAGGTTACGCCCTTTGAGGCGATAGCCAGAATAACAGGGAAGTACTCAGGTTTTGCGCCTGCCATTACGGCATTAACAGCCACCATTTCAATATTGTAATACCATGCCTCATGTGGAGGAGAGGGACGCATCTGGCCCACCCATTCTTCAGGGTCATGGCTTGTGGCGTTGAGCATCTCTTTTACCTTTTCTTCGGTCGGAAGGATGATCGGGTTTCCATCCGTGTAACCCTGATTATGGAAAAACTCCATCAGGTTTTCAGGGGTGTCAGCGGGGAACACCCTTGGCCTGGGTTCTCTTTCCAGAAATCCGGCCTTGCCGTCTATTGCGGAAAGGGGCCGGGTCAGACCCGAATATATCTCCTCAAGCATGGGCCTTTCTGCTATGGGGTCATTGCCTGCAACATATTCCCTGCATAAATCCGCTGGTCTGTCTGTAATGGGATGAGGCGTATACACTATACGCAGGTTGGGAATGCCCTTTTTAAAGGCAGTAGTGCTTGCAAGTTCCTGGAACCGCTGAGTAATCATGGGTATTGCAGGCACTCCTGTTCTTTCAATGGTCACTGCGTGGCCGACAACTGCCGGAGAGCAACTGCTTCAATGGCCTACTAGGACTATGGCGCCTGACGCCTTTTCCTTGAGTTCCTTCCACAGTGCAGGATCATCATCCATGTAACCGCCGAACTTCTCCTTCAAAACCCATGTTGTCCTGGGGTATCTGGCCTTTAAGGCGGCGTATAACTCCTCGACAAAGGGTTTGGTATTGGGATATTTGGTATCCACTATATAAACGGTTTTTTTATCCAGTGTGGCTGGACGCTGCGCCATAGGTATCTTGCGAATTTCAGGCTGGATTCCCCTTGGATTCATTACAACGATCTTATTCGTTTCTGCAGCAGACAGGGGTGGTGTTATGATGAAAGATAATAAAATTAATAAAATGGGAAACATTAATCGGCTTTTCATAGTCTCCTCCTTTTTGGGACAGGTGGTTAAGTTAAGGCCTAAAAGGGGCAGTTCATGCAGTGCGTGCATTATTGTAATAAATTTTGCTCTTTATGAACACCCCATCTTCTCATTTTTAAAGCTTATTTAGTCTTGATGAACTCTTAAAAAGTCATAAATTGCTTTTTCCGTCATTCCCGCGATTGGAGCCTGCCCCGTACTTGATACGGGGACGGGAATCCAGTTTTTTCAGAAACTTATGGATTCCGGCTTTCGCCGGAATGACGTTTTTGAGACTTTTTTACGAGTTCATCAATATTAACTGTCTCATAATAATATTCATATCATGTTTCCGTCAAAACGACTGGATTCCCGCCTGCGCGGGAATGACGTTTCCGGGACTTTTTACGAAACCATCAGTCTTGATGAACTCTTAAAAAGCTATTTTATTCCGTTTCGCGGCAACCTATGACGAACGAAGTTGTTTTGACTTCAGTAAAAGGCCGCCGGGTAAATATTTGTGTTTAACCGTAGGGGCCGACCTAGGTGTCGGCCAGCCAAGGTTGCTTATGGGCACATACCGGGCAGACAGCCGCCGTCGCCAAGGCTTCCGTCTTCGCAGAAAGCTATGACGCGACAAGATGGCGAGCCAGGCTTCATGACCCTAAAGGTCCTTTTGATTTTTCCGTATACCTTAAACCTTATACCGTTTCAAGATCCCTATAAGTCACAAAGTTGCTTTTGACTTCCTTGGAAGTCCCAAAAAAGTCATTCCCGCCCCGCATCAAAAACATCCTTATGCTGCTTCAACCCTTTTTCTGGCATTTGCCTCCATAATTTCAGCCAGATTTATATCAGATAATGAGTAGAAAGTCATTATTACAAATGCTAAAAGTCCTGCACCAGCCGGAAGATAGCAGATAAGATTCATCAGGTTATTTATAAAATGTTCGGTTGGCGCGATATTCGGGACATATCCTATAAATTCCAGTCCGGCTGTAACAATAGTGCCTGCAAGTGCTATCGCTATCTTTATGGGAAGCGTAAACATGGACATAATAAATGCACTTGCATCCTTACCTGTTTTATAAAAACCATATTCAGCAGCATCCATATACATTGCCTGGCGTATAGGACCATTGGTTCCGGCGCCAAGTGCCGATATAACAATAATTGAAATATAAACATATGGGCCTGACAGGCCAAAAAGACGCAGAACAATATAGCCTGCTGTTCCCCAGATTGAGGCAAAAAGGTATGTGTTTTTCTTGCCTA
>CAZJOB010000252.1:0-461 GCA_964547435.1 uncultured Desulfatiglans sp.
AAACATCTTTCCGCGGTTACTGTCCACAATATCCATGTTCTGTCTGACGTTTACGCATCTGGTTGTAAAATATGGACCGTAGGTCTGATCCATTGTGGTGCCGAAACTGGAACTGTCCCTGACCCCGTGATCAGCGATAGAAAAATCATCTATCGCTGTAATAAGGCCATTCTTCTTAAAACCTATCTTCATATGAACAAAACGCTGGTTCAGATTAAAGTCGTATATATCATTCCTGTCAAGGACGCATCGAACCGGCCTTCCGGTTCTTTTCGCGAGCAGAGGCGTGATAAGCTGTGACCTGCGAATGCCCCAGTCGCAGTACCTGCCCCCCACCAGCATACACTCCTGAAATACCTTTTCCGCAGGCATTCTGTACATGCCTGACACCTGGTCATGTCCCCAGGCGTTGCCTTCGATGCGCAGGTTTTTTCCCTCCCCGTGATAGATGCTGTCAAACC
>CAZJOB010000252.1:471-5513 GCA_964547435.1 uncultured Desulfatiglans sp.
TATGTGGTCTGCCTCCCTAAAACCGACCTCCACATCCCCTTCACTCACATTGGAATAGGAGACATTTCCCTTTTTGGGGGGGTTGTCGCCCCCTCCCATACCGAATCCCATTCCCGAATCAGGGGCCTTCTTTTCCGCCGGAACAGGCCAGATTACAGGCGCTCCCGGTTTTCGGCCTTCAAGTATATTCACCACGTGAGGGAGTACTTCCCATTTTATGTCAAGACGTCTCAATGCCTCATCACAGATCTCTTCACTCTCGGCGACCACAATAACGCCCACCTCCGCGCCATCCTGGTCTGCTACATTATCAATAAAGGGCAGAGCAGGACCCATAAAGCCCCCGCCCATGGAAAGACCTTTGATGTCCGGGTCTTCCCAGGTTATGATATCGGCTACGCCCGGAATTTTCCTTGCCTCAGCCGTATTCACACTGATTATCTTCGCGTTCGCATAGGGACTCTTCAGAAATTTCGCGTGAAGCATATCAGGAACCACATAATCGATTCCGTATTTCGCGATCCCTGTAGCTATGCCGTAGGAGAGTCTGCCGGGAAGATTAGGCATTCCCACTACCCTGAAGCTCTCTCTTTGTCCGTTTATTCCTTCCAGATCAGCCATGTTTAAAACCTCCTTGTGTCACCGGGATTTTAACTAATCTGCCGCACCGACAACAGGGTACCCCAGTTCCTTCCAGCGGATTATTCCCCTGGATACAATCCTTACATTATCAAGGTCAAAACCCAGGTCAAACATCTCCATAACAAGACCTGCACTGGTTCCGTCATCTTCGCAGTTGCAGTAAACGATTATCAGTTTATCCATGGGAAGGGCCATGAGAGAAATATCGCGGATCATGGGGTCTCCGGCAGGATCATAACTTATGTTTATTGCCCCGCTGATACGCTCCTTTCCGTAGCTGGCGCTGTCCTGCGCATCCACCAGCACATACTCGCCCTTTTCATCCATCAGCTTCTTCAACTCTTCGGCGGTTATACGAGGCAGATGGGGATAGGCTACATGGGCCTCAACTGCTTCCTGAACCGTCTCATTATTCGATATTTTTTTTGCCTTTTCAGCAGATTCTCCCTGTATCGGCAGCCCCAATAAAAATAAAATCAGCAACATCAAATAAATCTTAACCTTCATAATTACTCCTTAAATAAATCAGTCACTGGAACCCTTGAACCCTCGGCCTTGACCCCTTGAGACTTTAACCCTCGAACACTTGACCCCTGGAACCCTGTCCTTCCTTATCTCCAATCATCAATTAACACACCCCTGCCGAGCCTAAAATCGGTGACAAACCAGGTGGTCTGAATCCCTCCTCCCACGACTATGATATTTATACCCCTGGGATTAAACGGCTTGATCAACTGGTCCCCAGGCATCTTAAGATAACCGGCATAGGGTTCAAGTCCCTGATTGGCCATGGGGGTGAACATTGTGGCTGCCACTCCATTTCCCCAGAAGGATTCCGCTCTCTTTTCCACATTGTCAGCCAGCCACTGGCTGAGCTCCGGCTTTGTTTTAAAATCATGATTTTCCTTGAGCAGGGCAGCCACGGTCGGATCCATCAATACTGCACCACCGCCGATTGCCGACAGAGATGTCATATAGTCCCGCATTAAAAGATGGGGCGGATAGGACCTTTGAGCCTCGCCAACGCTTGAGATATAGCTCCAGCCGGTCCCTACAGTAACTACGCTGTCATGGGGTTTAAATCCCATGTGGACATGAAAAGGCTTCCATCCTTCGGGAAGGGCCTCCTCATTTTCAGCAAAACACAGATTATTGTACTGAAGATTGCTCCCCAGCGAACTGAATGTCGTTTTTCCATGGTGCAGGTTTCCTGCTGTCTTGGACATTAGTGTGAAGACCCTGCCGACAATGGAATTGACTTCGTTGTGCGGGCCAAGGGCGTTCCCGCCGCTGTTCATGCCCAGCTCTTCACGTATCGGCCCGTTAACCACTATCATATTGGCCATGGAAGTGGTTGAATTACCGAAGGGAACCTGAGTGGCAACGGCCAGTATAAGAGGAAAGTATTCAGGGCTTGCGCCTGCCATAACCGCGCATATGGCCGCCTTTTCAACGGTAAACACCCTTTTACCTCCCGGCCAGGTAAGATTTTTGATTACATCATCCGGTTTTCTGCTGGTGCCCTTGAGCATATCCTTTACCCTTTCCTCGGTGGGAAGGATTATGGGATTGTAATCGGTCCAGTCCTTTTCCTTGAATAGACGTTGCAGGTTTTCCTCGGTGTCAGGCTTCAAAAACCTCTCTTCTTTGACCGTCGATGGTTGAGGTCCCGACAGTTTTTCATCTTCGCTCAGAGGTCTGGTCAGCGCCCCGATTATGGTCTCCATCATCGGTTTTCCGCTAACCATGTCGTTTCCTTCCACGTATCTTCGATGGACCGACCTGGGCTGACCCGCTACAGGAAAGGGAAAGCCCACAAAACGAATAGGCATGCCGCTTGTGTACTGAAGGTTGTAACCCAGTGCGTATTTTATCATGTTGGCCGCTGCAGCGCCCACGGTGGGTATTCGATAATTCATTTCCAGAGTCATACAGTGTCTGCTCACGGCAGACGTACAACTGTCTCAACCAGATATGCCGATCACGGCAGCATCCCCCTTCTCGCTTATCTCTTTCCATAGTTCAGGATCATCCTGGTCGTACATTCCCTTTTTTCTTCTGACTATTGTTTTCACATCAGGCATGTTTTCGGAAAACCATGCCTGCATTTCTTCGAAGACTCCGTATGCCGCGTCAGGACCTCCCCAGTTGACATCAACAAGGTATATTGTCTTGTTTTTAATGGAATCAAGGCGTTTTGCCAGAGGTATTCGATCCACCATGGCGCTGGCAATCTCGGGATTCATTACAGTGATCTTTTCCTGTGCTTCGGATATACCGCAGACAAGCAACAGCGCAGCGGCTATAATCACTGAGTTTAACGATAATAAAATCTTTTTCATGTCTGATGACCTCCCTGCTTCAAAGATGAACTTTATACTGACTGGAAAGGCAAGGCTGGATTTTCAATACATATAGAATTCGCCGGATTGATAACTTCCCGGCGAATTCCTGTTTGACAATCTCGAATATACCTGGAATTTCTAACCCAGTTTATCCTGCTTTTTCAAGACATCGGCCACCTTCTTGAGGTTCATTCCCTCAAGGGTCTTTCTTGTGGGATAGCCGTTCTCAGGGTTATAACCCTCAAATTTATAGAATCTCGTCTTCCAGTCCTCAAATTTATTCCTGTCTATCTTTCTGCCCTGACCCGCATCATATGTCCATTTGCCATCTATATACATGGGCATTATATTCCCCATCATGGTGGGCTGGTCATACACGTAATCAGGAAAGACCTCCAGATCCCGGTGCCTGCCCTGCAGCACCCAAATTGACCTGTCAAGGGTATAGATCTTGTGGCCTATTTCCATGGCATCCGCGAATGAGAGATTCTGCCCTGTTACCGCGTTCCAGAACCTGGACTCCGCCTCCGGGGTGGGTCCCTTCCTGTCTGCGGTGTTGTTGGTTATGCACATGGGCCATCTCCAGCCGCAGAAACCGCCGGCCCCGATCCAGAATTTTTCATAATGTTTTACCCATGCTACCTGCTTGACCTTGCTGTCGGAGTATATGCCTGTAGGCCCCTCACTGTAATCTATCATGAATTCGTCGCCGTTGTAGGGGACCATGGCGTCAGTGTAAAGCTTCGCGGCCTGCCCGGCTGTCAGGTAGGGATCGCCGGACTGGGCCATCCAGTGGAGCGGATAGTTGGCCATCATATGGAGCATAAGATCCCGCTCTCCAAGAAGAGACCCATAACTCCATTCTACCTCGATATTGGAGTCATAGTGTTCCTGGGTTCCCCAGTAGGTCAGTTTAAGTGTTCCGTTATTAAGGTCTTCTTCATACAAACCGTATTTTTTAGCAAACCTCGCAGCGGCCTCAGTAAGGTCATTCCCGATTCCTGTTCTTGACGCCATTGCACTCAGCAGCATATCAGGAAAAGCCGGAGAGTTGGCCTGGTCAAGCGGAAGATCGCATTCAATCTTCTTCCCTTTGCCAACAAGCCCTCTTTGGTGAAGACTCATGAGGTATGATCTTACCGCCATAAGCTGCCAGTGGCCGAAGCCGTATTTATGCATCAGATCATTATTTCTGCGCGTGGCCTTCATATTTCCTCCGGCGCCGAAGGACATAAAGACCATTGTCCCGGCGCATACCGCCTCATTGCTGTCTCCGCTGGCCAGTCTCATTTTGCAGCCCCTGGGACATGACGCGCAGGCGGCAGCCCGTGCCGGAACAAGAGGAACCGATCCGTTGGTAACATTACCGCCGCTCGGCCTTCCGCTGATAAGGCTGTAACCCCTGCCTTCAAACCTTTCGGCCTCGCGCGGATTGTCTACATCCCACTGAAACTTATTGAACCACAGACGAGTCTCCATAAAGGCCTTGGGATCGGCTATTGGCACCTTTCCTGTACCTATGGCGCTGACAGCCTTGAGGTTTTTTGAACCGAATACACCGCCGAAACCGCATAAAGCCGCCTGTGAACCCGGACCGTGAAGAAGAGCGCCGAGGCGGCTCTTTGTTTCACCTGCCGGGCCGCAGCAGACCACGGCAGGAATCTGGGTGGTATAATTATCGTCACCCACCTCGGCCCATTCCCCGTATTTGAGACTGGGAATTACACGCCTGGCTATCTCCTGCTGAGTGTCCCAGGTGTCCATTCCCCATATCCCGTCAGCGCTTTCAATGGTTATCTTGTCATCTACCATGTTGATCCAGCAGGGTTTGTCAGCCGCGCCTTCAACCACAATGCCGTCCCAGCCCGCGAATTTCATCTGGGCTGTAAAACGACCGCCGAAGTTGCTGTGACCGAACCATTCCACCGGATAGAGCATCGGAGAAAGGCTCTGCACCTCGCATCTTCCTGATGCAGGCGTAAAGGTGCCTGAAAAAGGCGATGCTATCATTATAATCAAATTTCTTGGATCAAACGCCTCAAAGGGCAGTTGATC
>CAZJOB010000253.1:0-5511 GCA_964547435.1 uncultured Desulfatiglans sp.
TGGCGTCCCCAAGGGGATTTGAACCCCTGTCGCAGGCGTGAAAGGCCTGTGTCCTGGACCAGGCTAGACGATGGGGACGCAAGTTATCCTCTTTTGGTGGGCCGTGCGAGGATCGAACTCACGACCAACGGATTAAAAGTCCGCTGCTCTACCGGCTGAGCTAACGGCCCGATTTAAAAAGTCTTATTTTATATAACTATAAAAGGAGATTGTCAAAACAAAAATTACTCAAACCTCGCCTTTATTGCCCTTGCGTGAATCGGCAGTCCTTCCGCCTCCGCGAGAGTTATTACCACATCCTTCAAACCCTCCAGCCCCTCTCTGCTAAGATATTGAAAAGTGGGCTTTTTTATGAAATCATCAACAGAAAGGCCTGAAAACATTCTGGCGCACTGGCCCGTCGGCAGAACATGATTGGTGCCAGACGCGTAATCTCCCACCGGTACAGGCGCGTAGGGCCCCATAAAAATGGAACCAGCGTGCTTTATTGAGTTAAGCGTTATAAACGGGTCTTTTGTCAGAATCTGAAGGTGCTCAGCAGCATATTCGTTTGTAAAATCAATAGCCTGTTGCATGTCCTCTGCAACAAGGATATATGAATGTTTTGTAAGAGAGGATTCAAAAATATCCTTTCGTGGCAGATTCTCATATTCCCTGTTGATGATTTCACAGACTTTGTTCGCCAGCTCTTCTGAGGTGGTCACAAGTACTGCCGCGGAATCAGGATCATGCTCCACCTGGGAGAGAAAATCAACCGCGAGCAGTTTGGGATCACCGCTTTCATCAGCAAGGAGAAGCGCCTCACTCGGACCTGCGGGTGAATCGATATCCACCTGGCCATAGACGATCATCTTTGCGGCGGTCACGTACTTATTTCCGGGGCCAACAATCTTATCTACTCTTGGCATTGTTTCAGTGCCATAGGCGAGACCTGCCACGCCCCAGGGTCCTCCCACCTTGAATATTCTGTCACATCCGGAGATATCCGCTGCTACTAAAGTCGCGGGATTGGCGACCATGCCTTTGGATGGCGGAGTAACAGCCACAATCTTGCCGACCCCTGCCACCTTCGCGGGCAGAACGGTCATGAGTATGGAGCTGGGATAGACAGCCCTTCCTCCCGGAATGTAGCAGCCAACAATATCCATGGGTCTTGTTATTCTGCCGGCCAGAATGCCCTTTGTGACCTCGATAGACCACATCTCCCTCTCCTTCTGGGCCTCATGGAACCTTATTATATTTCTGGACGCTATCTTAAGGCATTCCACCACCTTTGGATCAAGCTCCCTGTATGCCTTCTGAATCTCATCCTTTGTCACTTCCAGATCAGCGGGGGTTATATCATCCTTGTGTTTTTTATAGTGGGAAAGGGCTACAGAATCACCGTTAGCCTTTACATCTTCTACTATTCGGCGGGTCTCTTCATATATGGAAGAGATATCCTCCATGGACCTTTCCATTATGGCCTTTCTTTTTCCCGCGCCAATATTATCAATTCTTTCAGGTCTTAAATTCATTAATTATGTGTCTCCTTTCATTGTATCTTCTTTAAATCACAGTATTCTTTCAGGGCGTCCCGTGTGCTTTGAAAGGCAAGAGTCTCCCATGGAATTTCCCCGGGACTGACAAGAGTGCTTGCCGTGTTTTCTTCTCCTGCGATCAGGTCTCCGGATTCATATTCAGCAAGATACACTATAACTACCTCGAGATAACCGGGATAGGAATAGACTCCCAGCAGTTTATTCAGTCTTATGTCTATTCCGCACTCTTCCTTTGTCTCACGGACCGCCGCTGTTTCTACCTCTTCACCCCTGTCAACATATCCTCCGGGAATAACCCATTTGCCTCTTTCCGGGGACATCGCCCTTTTTACGAGCACTATCTTGCCTTTGATCTCAACAATTGCGCAGGCGACCAGTTTGGGATCAAGATAGAAGACAAAATTACACAAACTGCATACGAGCCTTGGCGGTTCATTTTCTTTTAAGGCAACAGTCCTGAAATCGCCTCCACAGACAGGACAGAAGCGGAATAAATAATTATTATGCATTAAATTTTACCGGATCATAGACCATTAATTAAAGAAAGTCTGTGATCATATTTTTATTTTTCGTAACAACCCGGAACGATTGACAAACTTTATCAGATATGACATTGTTTGCCAATATTAATCGAAAATAAATTTCATCACGGGCGAATATATGACCCTGAAAAAATCCGATCTTATACAGAGCATTATTGAAAATGTCCACTTTAAAAAGAAAAAAAAGGAACGCCAGCAATATCTTTTCCCTGAATTTGATTGCGAATTTATGACCCGAACGCAGGCGTCACGCATCTTCGAATCCCTTATTCAAATAATCCAATCCCGTCTGGAAAAAGGAGACAATGTGGAGATAGCAGGATTCGGCAGATTCCTTCTTAAATTCAAATGGGCGCACAAAGGCACAAATCCCCGAACCGGTGAAAAGATATTTGTAAACTCGAAGAGAACTGTTGTGTTCAGGAGTTTCAGGAAATTGAGGGAAAAGGTGAACAAGGATTCCAGGGGTTAGGGGACTGGGGTTGATCAGTTCAGATTTTTGATGCTTGATACTGGTCGCTAGATGCTGGTCACTGGATGCTTATTCCCGGCTTCAGGCAGCAAACAATATGTCTGTTTTCTCCACCAACATTCAGCGACCAGGAATCAGTATCCGGAAACCAGCACCCATAAACCAGTATCCAGCTACCAGTATCTAGAATCCAGCATTCAGCGACCAGTATCCAGCATCCAGTATCACACAGTATTTCTACTCGGATATTAATAAAGCGTTTCATAGCACTCCCGAATAAAGTTTAATAATACCCTATACGAAAACCACTTCACCATCCCTTACATCCATTTTTACCTTGCTGCCCTCTCCTATGCTTCCATCGAGAATCTTCATTGAAAGGGGGTCCTGCACATACCTCTGAATAGCCCTCTTGAGCGGTCTGGCTCCGTAGACCGGGTCAACCCCTGTGTTCGCGAGGAACTCTCTCGCGTTATTCGTCAGTTCCAGCGAGATTTTGCTGTCATCAAGCCGCTTTTTGAGGATGCCTATCTGAATGTCAACGATCTTCTTTATCTCTTCAATACCCAGTGAATTGAATATGATCGTCTCATCTATCCTGTTCAGAAATTCCGGCCTGAAGGTGGCCTTAAGGGCCTCCATGACCCTCTCCTCCATCTCCCTGTCATCCCTGCCTTTAAGTTCATTTATCCACTGACTTCCGACATTTGAGGTCATAATAAGCACAGTGTTTTTAAAATCGACTGTCCTTCCCTTGCCGTCGGTCATTCGGCCGTCGTCCAGTATCTGAAGGAGCGCGTTGAAAACATCGGGGTGAGCCTTTTCTATCTCATCAAAGAGGATGACAGAATAGGGGTGCCTTCTCACCGCTTCTGTCAGATATCCGCCTTCATCATATCCCACATAACCCGGAGGCGCGCCGATGAGCCTGGCAACAGAGTGTTTTTCCATGTATTCGGACATATCCACCCGAATCATATATTGTTCATCATCAAAGAGAAACTCCGCAAGTGCCCTGGCCAGCTCGGTCTTTCCGACGCCCGTGGGACCCAGAAAGATAAATGAGCCGATCGGCCTGTTGGGGTCCTGAAGCCCTGACCTTGCCCTTCTTACTGCATTCGATACCGCTGTTATGCCCTTTTTCTGTCCAACAACTCTCTGTGCAAGCCTCTCTTCCATCTTAAGAAGCTTGTCCCTTTCCCCTTCCATAAGCTTTGAAATGGGAATATTGGTCCATTTCGCGATTACCTCGGCTATATCCTCGCTGTCCACCTCTTCCTTTAACATCTTTTTTTCGCCCTGGAGTTCCGCCCGGTTGCTGTTTTCAGCCGCAAGCGCCTTTTCCAGTTCTATAAGCGTCCCATATTTCAACTCTGCGGCACGGGATAGATCCCCTTCCCGTTCAGCAACCTGGGCTGCTGATCTGGTTGATTCCAGCTTTTCCTTGATGCCGCCTATCCTTGCTATTATCTCTTTTTCACTTTTCCAGTGTTTAACCATTTCTTCGGTGCTTGCCCGCAGCTCTTCCAGTTCCTTTGTGAGTTTTTCAAGCCTGTCCTTTGACGCGCGGTCCTTCTCCTTTTTAAGTGCCTCCTTTTCTATCTCCAGTTGAGTGATCTTTCGTTTTATGTCGTCTATCTCTGCCGGCATACTGTCAATCTCTATTCTAAGCCTGGAGGTGGCCTCATCAATCAGATCTATTGCCTTGTCCGGAAGAAATCTGTCGGTAATATACCGGTGCGAAAGGGTGGCCGCTGCCACAAGCGCGGAATCCTGTATTCGTACGCCATGATGCACCTCGTACTTCTCCTTCAGACCTCTCAATATTGAAATAGTGTCCTCAACGCTCGGTTCCTCCACCATAACCGGCTGAAACCTTCGTTCAAGGGCAGCGTCCTTTTCTATATGTTTTCTGTATTCCTTTATGGTTGTGGCGCCTACACACCTAAGTTCACCCCTGGCAAGGGCGGGTTTGAGCATGTTCGATGCGTCAACCGCGCCTTCTGCAGCGCCCGCGCCGACAAGGGTATGCATTTCATCTATAAACAATATGATTTCACCGTTCGAATCCGTAACCTCTTTTAATACTGCCTTTAGCCTGTCTTCAAATTCACCCCTGTATTTTGCGCCTGCTATGAGGGACCCCATATCAAGGGCAACAACCCTTTTGTCCTTCAGTGTCTCAGGAACATCACCCTGAATAATCCTTTGAGCCAGGCCTTCAACAATGGCAGTCTTTCCCACACCCGGTTCTCCTATAAGAACAGGATTGTTCTTGGTCCTTCGCGAAAGGACCTGAATTATCCTTCGAATCTCATCGTCACGGCCAATGACCGGGTCCAGTTTTCCCTTTGCGGCTATGGCTGTCAGATCCCGGCTGAAGCGTTCAAGGGCCTGGTATTTATCCTCCGGATTCTGGTCGGTTATTCGCTGTCCGCCGCGAATGTCCACAAGGGCCTCAAGAATAGAATCTCTGGTAACTCCATATGAGGAGAGTATCTGCGCCCCTTCTCCGGCCCTGTCTTCTGATATTGCCAGAAGGATGTGTTCAAGGCTGATATATTCATCTTTCATCTGTTCAGCCTCATTAAAGGCCTGTTCCAGGACGGACTTAAGTCTGGGTGAAATATAAGCCTGCCCGTAACCCGATCCCGATATTCGGGGTATCTTTTCCAGGGAATCTGAAACCTGTTTTTCAAGAGATTCCCTGTTGGCGCCTATCTTCCCCAGCAATGGCGGAATAGCGCCCTCTTTCTGCTCAAGTATGGCCTTGAGCATGTGTTCAGGTTCTATCTGCTGATGCCCCAGTTTTTCTGCCAGGTGCTGTGCCGACTGAACAGCCTCCTGAGCCTTCAAAGTCAATTTATCTAAACGCATTTTGAATGTCCTCCTGCGTGAATAGTCTGAAAAGCTTGGAAAATTTGCTACATTTGTTGAACTCGTAAAAAGTTGATTT
>CAZJOB010000254.1:0-5500 GCA_964547435.1 uncultured Desulfatiglans sp.
ACAATAATGAAAATAAAAGGCCGGAAATAAAATAGATCCATCCCCTGGAATCATGACAGGCGCTTGCGGTCCGAATCTCATTTTTCTTTTTGTTAATGGCCCATATGGATATGAAAGGCACAAGATAGCCGAAGGTGTCCAGCGGGTTATTCGCCCAGGATGCAACCAGCCATTTAAGATAGGGCAGAAAGAGCAGAACACTGACAACCCCTATAAAGAGGTGGAATATTCTGACAATATTCTGTTGACCGATATTTCCCTGTTGCGCTGTTTCCACTGGATCTGTATCCGATATAATGAACCGGTCTATCTCTTTTTTCGTTTGCCCAGATAATACCCCGCGACCCCGCTCACTCCCATGCCGATAAGTATAAGAGCCAGGGGCTCGGGCGCGCCCGGAGGTTCATAATCTTTTGGCCCTCCGGGACCGCCTGCCCATGGAGGTTTTGCCGCATCGGCAGGAATTCCCGTGAAAAAAAGCAATGCCAGAACAATTAATATTGCTAATATTGTTACAATCTTATTTTTCATCAATAAATCCAAATAATAGGATGATCATTTATTAAACTAATTTAACCGTATTACATTTCATCTTTCATAGAGAATAAGGGCAACAATCTCATATATTTCTTAATCGGCAATTACCGCCTTTATCTTAATTCATAAAGTGTTTTTACAAACCTTATTTCTTCTTTTTCCTGCCACCCAGATAATATCCTCCGACTCCGCTTGCAGCCATTCCTATAAGGGTAAGTGTAAGCGGTTCAGGTGCAGACGCAGGCGGAAGAGGGTCTTCTTCCACAGGCGGATCTGTCGGTTGAGGAAACCATCCAAATGCCATGGCGGAAGATGAGCTGAAGAACAAAATAACCGCTGTAATAAGGATCGTAAATAGACATATGGTTCTTTTTTTCATTTTCTAACCTTTTCAAGACTGTATTTTTCCCTTTTATCCTGTTATATAAGAGACTTATACGCCCGGTACGTAATAACATCTTTACCTTACGCCCATTCGGAAACAGGCACTTTCCGGATGGACCCTATCCAAATATAATCGTTAAATGAATGCAAATTAGATGCCATAATATTGTTAATATCTTGTATTTCTCATTTTCATTTATAATTTCGCATTATTTTTATTTTTCAAATATCAGATCAATTTTAAATGAGGTATTACCAATTATGGTCATATTTTGGATTGTAAAGATATTGCATTTGGTTAGAGGTCGAGCAAATAAAATAGGGAGTAATTCAGCCCGGAATTTTATTTCTGATACTGCCATTTGGCAAATCCTGAAAAACTCCTGGACAAAGGTCAAAAAAAAGCCTCGTTATCGGAAATTTATTGGCAATTATAGGCAATATCGGTTATAAACATAAGAAAAATGGATTATCGCGTTAATATTATCCTTGATGGTCTCGTAAAAAGTCTAAATACGCTTTCATTCGTCACCCCGGCGAATGGAGCCTGCCCCGGCATGATTGAAGCCGGGGGAATCCAGTGTTTTCAAGCACTTATAGATTCCCACCAGAGTTTATCCAGGACTTGATTCGAGGCGGGAATGACGTTTTTAGACTTTTTACGATTTCATCATCCTTGCCTTGTTCGCAAATAAAGACCGCGTGTCGTTCAGGGAGAAGATTGTAATAAAAATGCCGCATTATCGGCAATTTATCGGCAATTTGTCGGCAAATTATCGGCAATTTGTCGGCAAATTATCAGCAATATCGGGTATAATTTAAGTATGAACTGGAAACCGCATTATCAGCTTAATATAAATATTGTTCGCGCCCTTATGGACATCGAAGCGGCCAGAGCGGTCGTTGAAAAGACACCGCTTTCGCCATCCATTCTGGCCGAAATCCGCCATATGGCCCGTATTCGCTCCACTCATTATTCCACACAAATTGAGGGTAATCGACTGACCCTTAAGGAAGCTGAGCAGATTATAGAAAAAAAGAAGGCCAATTTTCATGGACGTGAACGCGATGTTAAAGAGGTCCTTAATTATTGGGACGCGCTTTTTAAGGTCGATGATTGGGCGTCAAAGGAGTCTTTGCTCAGTGAGGATATCATTCGTCAGCTTCATGCTATTATAGAGAAGGGCAAGCGCGCCAAGCCTACGCCCTATCGCGACGGCCAGAACGTTATCCGCGATTCAGCCTCGGGCAGGATTGTGTATTTACCGCCGGAGGCCAGGGATGTGGGGTCTTTGATGGCCTCGATGGTACGCTGGGTGGCGCAGGCAGAGAAAGAGCACGTTCCTCCGCCCATCATCGCCGCTCTTTTACATTATCAATTCGTGACCATCCACCCCTACTATGATGGCAACGGCCGCACGGCTCGATTGCTGTCGACCTTTATTCTTCAACGCGACGGATACAGTCTTAACGGTTTTTTCTCTCTTGAAGAGTATCATGCGCAGGATTTGGAGGCCTATTACAAGGCCCTGGCGACCCATAAGCACCACAATTATTATGAAGGTCGTGTCGATGTGGACCTGACCGAATGGGTTGAGTATTTCGTGAAACTCCTGGCCAGGGTCTTTCAGAAAGCACGTGATGTAGCGTTGCGGGCCAGTGGAGAGGAGATGCAGGCGGAACCCAAAGAATTAAAAAAGCTGGATCATCGCGCCAAAATCGTCCTTGCCTTGTTTGCAAAGAAAGAACGCGTGGCGGTCAGGGAAATCGCAGGGGCTTTGGGGCTATCCGATCGCATGACGAGGAACCTTGTCGCAGGCTGGGTCAGGGATGGATGGCTGGTGGTACTAAATGAATCCAACAGGGCGCGGGCTTACGGGCTGGCGGAGGAGTACAAGGAGATCGTTTAAAATGTCCACATTCAAAAACGAGTTTTAAGGCGATCCGGAACAGATTCGGACCGATACTCAGGATATCCTGGAAGAACTGAAAAAAGAGGGTCTGGTTCAATATGATCTATGAGACAAAAAAGGCAGACTCGGAGATGGCTGTTTGAGCAGTTATACAAGCGGTCTTGCAGTGGATAAAACGCTCATCGATATTAACCCTGTTTTTTAAAATAAAAAATCAGGGGGTTTTTCGAGACAGATTTGCGGAAACTCTCATTCTTGTTCCTGCTATAAAAACCTTTCTTATTTGCTGAAATAAAATGAAATAATATAAAGTAAGACATGCGACCGGATTGATCAATCAGTTTTTTTCATGCTGAAACATCCTGTGAGGCTGTCCGGGAATGCGTTTGCGCACACTTTTGGTCATTCCAGAGCAGGCGGAAATGACAATCGGAGCTATTCTCGGGCAGCCTCCTTGCCGATATTGGAATATTGACATTTTTTTAAAGATTTTGACCTGTTATGCCGATAAATGACATGAGAGAGTGAGAGGGTTTACCGGACAGGTATATTCTGAAAATACTGATGCTGATTTTACTGTGGGCGCTTTTGATTGAATGGAGGATAAATGCGGGAAAATATTCTGAGAGAACAGCTTTTTGACAGATACGCCAAAGGCGGGACATGGCTGGCCGGCCTTCGGGCAACCTTATATTTCATGTTTAAAAGATACAGTTGGCAGATCGTTGTAAAATCCGCTTTTTTTCTTAAGCGATTCCTTGATATTGTTCTAACATCCACAATGCTTATTATTCTTTCACCTCTTTTTCTTCTAACCGCCCTTGCTATCAAGATTGATGACAGGGGACCGGTGTTTTTCAGCCAGGTCCGCGTGGGTAAAAGGGGAAGACATTTTATGATGCATAAATTCAGATCAATGGAGGTTATGGCCGAACAGAAGAAGGATCACCTTATGGATCTCAATGAATCCGGCTGCGTGATCTTCAAGATAAAGAATGACCCCCGCTTTACCAGGATCGGCAAAATAATCCGCAAGACATCGATAGATGAACTTCCTCAATTATGGAACATCCTTAAGGGAGATATGTCTCTTGTGGGTCCAAGGCCGCCTGTGCCGAATGAGGTTCAAAAATACAGGTTCCAGGATCTGGGAAGACTCGATGTTAAACCAGGATTGACCTGTATATGGCAGGTAAGCGGAAGAAGCGACATAAGTTTTGAAGGCCAGGTTAAGCTTGATCTTCAGTATATAGAAAGCCAGTCATTCTGGACCGATGTAAAGCTGCTTTTTAAGACTATTCCAGCAGTCCTTCTGGGGAAAGGGGCCTATTAATGATCAGCGAATCGGTTGCCCTGTTAGGCGTTCCAATAGACAACCTGACAATTGATGAGGCTGTAGACCGAATATTTCAAATGGTTGAAGAATATCAGAATGATTCAATTCCCAGACAGGTGGCCACCGTGAATGTCGACTTTATGGTGAATACGCTTTCTCTTCGACCAAGGCAGTCCAGGCATCCCGAGCTCCTTGATATATTCAGAAACTGCGACCTGGTTACTGCGGATGGAATGCCGGTCGTATGGGCAAGTTCATTATTGAATTCGCCATTAAAACAGAGAGTGGCCGGTTCCGATCTTGTTCCTGCCCTTGCAAAGGTTGCGGCGGAAAAAGGCAGATCAATATATCTTCTGGGCGGAAGGCGTGAAACAGCGGAAAAGGCTGCTGAAGTGCTTGTTTCTCAATATCCGGGCCTGAAAATAGCAGGCATATCATCACCCGATGTCATTACCGAAGGTGAGGGCATAGCCGACTCATACGACAATGACGCTGCCCTGGTGAATATGATAAACAATGCCAAACCCGACATACTGTTTGTGGGTTTTGGAAACCCGAAACAGGAGATGTGGTTTCAGAGAAACAGAAAAATTCTGAAGGCGCCGGTGACAATCGGAATAGGCGGCACCTATGAGTTTATAGCCGGTTCAGTATCCAGGGCGCCAGGATGGATGCAAGACTCAGGGATGGAATGGATCTACAGAATAATCCAGGAGCCGAAACGGTTGTGGAAGAGGTATTTTATCGGATTTTTCAAATTCACTGCCATGCTCTTCCCTTTAATGGTTTACAGCCGTTATATGAATTTGAAAAATAAATTTCTATCAGAAAAAAATGCCTTTAAAAAAGGTGAATGCATACTTATTCATGACCAAAGGACCGGCATTAAAAGGGTTATAAAGACACCGGGCAGCCTTAACCGGGATTCTGTAAATAGCGTTAATGAGATGATAAGGGATATTCCCGAGTCCCAGACAGATATATTGCTGGATCTTGAAAGCACTTATCACATTGATCTCTATGGAATGGGTTTTCTGATAAGACTTCGCTCCAGGTGCAGTAATGATAAGAGGCGCCTTTACATAACAGGCGCCAACCCGCAACTTAAAAGACTTATAAAACTGAACAGGCTTTCAGACCTCTCTCAGGATATATCATATAAAGAACCTGGGATTGAATCCTCCTTAATAAACACAAAAAGGGAGCTTCCGCCCTTTAAATTTTCCACTTACTCTGCTCCCGATTGTCTGAGAATTGAACTGAATGGCAGGCTGGATGCCAACTCCATGGCAGGTTTCAATATTACATCACTTACCGGGCTCATAGGCCA
>CAZJOB010000255.1:0-5486 GCA_964547435.1 uncultured Desulfatiglans sp.
TACTGGCAAACCTCCTGATGAACGAACATCCTCAGACAATCGCCCTGATACTGGTAAACATGAAATATCAGACCGCTGCCGAGATAATCAGGCTGCTGCCGGAAAATATACAGGGTGAAGTCATTATCCGCATATCGGATCTGGATGACGTTCCAAATGATATAGTAAATGAGGTTCATGAGGTAGTGGATGAAATGCTCTCTGATATGGGCAACGAGACCACCGCAACACAGGGAGGCATTGACGCGGCAGCGGAGATCCTCAACAATCTTGACCATCAGACCGAAAACGCCATATTCGAAAAAATAGAGAGCGTAAGAGAAGAACTGGCCGATGAAATACGTCAGAAGATGTTCGTCTTCTCTGATCTTGTCACACTTGATGATCGTTCAATACGTGCGCTGCTCAAGGAAATCAGCAATGATGAATTGATACTGGCCCTTAAGACAAGTTCTGAAGAACTTTCGGAAAAGATCTTCAATAATGTCAGCCAGCGGGCCGCTGAAATGATGAAGGAAGACATGGAGGTAATGGGGCCGGTGAAACTGAAAGACGTTGAACAGGCCCAGTTGAATATTGTAAAGACCGCCAGAAGGCTTGAGGAAGAGGGTAAAATTATCCTCGGAAACAAGGGGGGTGAAGATGTCCTTGTCTAAAGCGTCCGAAGAGGATTTTTCCCCTTTGTTCTCCATAGAAACCTTTGAAGCGGAGAAAATCGAGTCGGATCAGCCGCCGCCTCCCCCGCCTGTTAAAAAGAGCAAAGGCCCTGACCCCCTTGAGGAAGACCCGTCTGTGATGACATGGAGCCTTCCGCCAATGGAAAAGAAAAAGATCACCATTGAAAGCGAAGACTTTGAGATGAAGGTGGCCAGGATAGAAAGGGAGGCCTATGAAAAAGGTTTTGCCCAGGGACAAAAAGACGGCCTCGCGCTTGAAAAAACAAGGCTTGAGGAGATGGGCAGACAGGTAGAGGCTATTTTTGAAGAACTGCGTGACCTGAAGATCCAGATCTATAATGAGAGTGAGGGTGAAATCCTAAAGCTGGCAATGGTAATTGCTAAAAAGGTAATAGGAGAAGAAGTAAAAACAAATGAAAAGATAATTCTGAACAGCATCAAATCAGCCCTCAAATTTCTTACTGACAAGCGAAAGGTAAGGATAATCATCAACCCCGAGGATATGGAAGAGACAAAGAGAATGCTGCCGGATCTGAGCAGACTCACCAGGGGCGGCAACTTTCAGTTGACGGAAAGTAACGCTGTTGAGAGAGGCGGGTGTATCCTGGAAACAGGATTCGGAAAGATCAACGCGACAATAGATGACCAGCTCAAAGGCATTGAAGAGGTAATCTTCAGGGAATATCAGACACATGGAAAGGACTCTCAGTGAAACTCTGTCTTGACAGATATTTTGATAAGTTAGAACCCTTCTGTCCTTTATCTGCCGAAGGACAGGTCACCAGGGTTGTGGGAAATATCATAGAGGGTAACGGCCCTGCCATGCCTCTTGGCGGAATCTGCCATATATTCACAGGAATAACTGAAAATCACATCAACGCAGAGGTGATTGGATTCAGGGATCAGAGCATCCTTCTGATGCCCTTAAGCAACAGCGATGGTGTTGAACCGGGAAGCACGATAAAGGCTAAAAGTTTTACCGCCACAGTGGATGTGGGGAATGATATGCTGGGCCGGGTCCTGGACGGACTCGGGAATCCGCTTGACAACGGTCCGCCGGTTAAACCGGACACCAGTCTGCCTATATATTCTCAACCGGTAAATCCCCTGCGCAGATCGCGAATATCGGAACCACTGGATATTGGCATTCGTTCCATCGACTGCCTCAACACACTGGCAAAAGGACAGAGAACAGCCATTATGGCGGGTTCCGGTGTCGGTAAAAGCGTCATGCTTGGAATGATGGCAAGGAATTCAAAGGCCGAGGTCAATGTAATAGGTCTTATTGGCGAACGTGGAAGAGAGGTAAGAGAGTTTATTGAGCGTGATCTCGGGGCCGAAGGACTGAGGCGTTCGGTTGTCATCGTCGCCACATCCGACAGTTCACCGCTGATCAGGGTAAGAGGCGCCTATCTGGCATCGGCCGTGGCGGAATTTTTCAGGGAACAGGGCAGGGATGTTCTCCTTATGATGGACTCAGTGACGAGGTTTGCCATGGCAGTCAGGGAAATCGGCCTTTCTGCGGGAGAACCTCCCACCAACAAGGCTTATCCTCCCAGCACCTTTTCTCATCTCCCCAAGTTGTTGGAAAGGGCGGGAACCACTGATCATAAAGGTTCTATAACCGGTATCTACACAGTGCTGGTTGAAGGTGATGATATGAATGAACCCATAGCCGACGCTGTTCGCTCCATCGTGGACGGGCACATAGTGCTTGACAGAAGTCTTGCTGCCAAGGGTCATTATCCCGCTGTCAATGTACTCTCCAGCATAAGCAGACTGATGAATGACGTAGTGGACAAAGAACATCTTGAACAGGCCTATAAGTTAAGGAGAATTCTCGCTGATTACACCAAGATCGAAGACCTGGTGAATCTGGGGGCATATGAAAAAGGGAATAACCGGAACACAGATTATGCCCTTGCGATGATTGACCCTCTAAATGCATTTCTGCGACAGGACGTAAATACAATAACCACAATGGAAAGCGCCAGGCAGGAAATGGCGAAATTATTGAGCAGGGCTGTCTGAGGCTGATATATGGGTTTTAAATTCAAATATGAGGCCTTGCTGAAATACAGGGAGCACCTTCGGGAAAAGGCAGAGATTGCGCTGGCAGCGGCACAGAGGGAACTGAATAAAAACCGCGAACTCATGGAGGAATATAAAAACGCCATAATAGAGGCTAATGATAACCTGGGGTCAAATCTCAGGAATAAGATATCATCAAATTATTTACTAAATCATTCATCCTATATCTCAGCATTGAAGTTAAAGATTGAATACCAGAAGGTTGAGATAGCAAAATGGGAAAAAATTGTGGCTGCAAAACTGAAAATCCTTCTGGAAAAGACAAGAGAATGTAACGTCTTTGAAAAATTAAAGGAAAGGGACCGGGAGAAATGGCAACAGAATCAGAACATCATGGAACGAAAAGAGATGAACGAGGCGGCATTGTTAAGGTTTGGAAAAGAATTTCTGTGAGATTTAACCTCTTAACCTTAGCTCTTTTTTCATTCTTCATACTGATACTGATAAAAATAATTGTAAGCGGTATATTTCTGCAGTTTGAACCCTTGTCTATCTCTTCTTCCAGTCTGGCAATAGCTGATGAAACAGGGGACAATGAAGAGCCTGATCAAAGGACTATCGAGCTTATGCTCCGCAAAAAGGAGAAGGAACTCAATGAAAAGGAGATGGAACTTAAGAAAATGGAAGAGAGGCTGCTTCCCCTGAAAAAGGAAGTGGAAGCAAGGATTGAAGAACTGGATGAATTACAGACCAGCCTGACAGCCTATTCAAAGGACCTGGCGGAAAGGGAACTGGCCATGAAGGATGCCAGGATTGATCATCTGGTCAAGCTCTACAGTTCCATGGAGGCCGACAAGGCCGCAAACATTATGGATAAACTGCCTGTTGATACCGTGGTGCGGATTATGGAAAACATGAACGGGAAAGCAGCAGGACAGATACTCGCCGTGATGCCCCCTGAAAAGGGCGCTCAGATCAGTCAGAAGTTGAGTAAAGTGGAATAGAGCGTTCACCGGTTTTAAGAGTATAAGGGGGACCGTCAAAATTAAAAATTAAACTTCCATCTGATATTTTCTACTCACCACATTTTAGCCCCCTACCCTGTTTTATAACTCAAATACTCAAAACGGCGCTTGACAAAGTTGGTGCATGAAGAGTTATATACCATGCTGACAGAGTTTTAAAAGTTTGACAGCAAATGGATGTTAAAATGATCAAAGTTATGAACGAGGGTTGTCTTAATTCCAGGCTCAGTAAAACCGTGTCCTGGTTTTCTCTTATAATTATTATCGGTATTATTGCCGGGCTGGGATCTATAATCTTTCATTACCTGTGTCAGGTAGGTGTCCACTTTTTTATGGATTATCTTGCCGGATACAGACCCCCGTCACCGGCAGGTGAAGCGGGACTTTTCCCTTCAACCGCCACTCCTTTTAACAGGTGGATACTTCTATTTCTGCCCGCCTTTGGCGGATTGCTGAGCGGCTGGATTGTCTATACCTTTGCTCCGGAAGCGGAAGGGCACGGCACGGACGCAGCAATAGAAGCCTATCATAAAAAGGGAGGCTATATAAGGGGCAGAATACCTTTTATAAAAACCATTACATCTGCAATTACCATAACATCCGGTGGCTCCGGCGGCAGGGAAGGCCCTATCGCCCAGATAGGCGCCGGATTCGGCTCTTTTCTTGCCACTGTTCTGAAACTCGGAAACCGTGAGCGAAGAATTATGATGGCCGCGGGCATGGGCGCAGGCATTGGAAGCATCTTTCGCGCACCCCTGGCAGGGGCGCTTTTCGCCTCTGAGGTGCTTTACCGCGATCCGGAATTTGAATCCGAGGTTATCATACCGACGGGAATTGCCTCCATTGTAGCCTACTGTGTTTTCTGCCTTGTCTGCGGCTGGGGCTCTCTTTTTGAAACCGAGGATTTTATATTCAACAATCCCCTGGAACTGGGTCCTTACACAGTGCTTGCCCTTGTAGTGACAAGCGCTGGCATTCTATACATAAAATCCTTTTACGGGGTCCACAATATCGCAAAAAAAATCAGAATCCCGAACCATCTTAAGCCGGCGATAGGAGGTCTTTTAACAGGTGTGATCGGATTTTTTCTGCCCCAGACTCTCTCCTTCGGATACGGCTATGCCCAGATGGCCCTGGATAATCAGCTTTCGACGCTGCTTCTGCTGGGAATAGCATTCGGCAAGATTTTCACCACCTCCTTATCCATAGGGTCAGGCGGAAGCGGCGGTGTATTCGGCCCTTCAGTGGTAATAGGGGGGACACTCGGAGGCGCGGTCGGCAGGATTTTCAATATGTGGTTTCCACAGGTGGTAACCCATCCCGGTTCATTTGTTGTTGTAGGCATGGCCGGTTTCTTTACCGTTGTCTCTAACGCGCCCATATCCACCATTATTTTCATGAGCGAGATGACCAATTCATACCATCTCCTTCTGCCGAGCCTTCTTGTCTGCCTTGTAGGATATGTACTTTCTCGCAGGTGGACAATATATGTAAAGCAGGTCAGAAGCAAGGTGGATTCAAATGCCCACCGCGGAGAATTTTTCGTTGATGTGCTTGAGGAGATTAAGATCAGGGATCTTATGCCATCCTTCAGCAAATATATGACGATCCCTGAAGACATGCCTTTCAGTCAATTCAAACAGTTTTTCAGTGACTCGAGCCAGCACTATTTTCCGGTTGTTGACAAGGATCAGAAACTGACAGGCATCTTTTCGATAAATGATATTGTTTTCCATGCTAAAACCTATTAGAA
>CAZJOB010000256.1:0-5476 GCA_964547435.1 uncultured Desulfatiglans sp.
TATAGAGTTCTTTGTCCTCAACCTGATACTCCTTGGGAAGTCGTATTGCCTGACTGTTCCCACTTGTAAAGACTTTTGAACTAAGCATATTGATATCCTCCGAGCAAAGTGTATACGCTGGTATATACATTTGTCAAGGGCAAATACTCCTTCATGCGCCGAAGAACATCCGGGTATAAAAAAGTGAGAAAAAAGTCCGGTCGCTCTTGACCGCCTTGATAAAAGTCGATTTTTTACTGCTATTTAGCGACTTCAGTTTATGTAACCGCCTATTATGACAAGATAAATTTGATTCAATATTGCTATTTAGGAATTTTGGCAACATTGCCTTTTTTCCTGAATAGGAATTTTACAGCCCGGATTTTTATTCGCCTTCGCCAGAATACCCTGCGGCTTGCCGCTGGGATGAATAGCAAGGTGAACCGCGCCGAAGCTCTTTAGAGCGTAGGCGGGTTGGCTATGGCGCAATTCCGCTTGATACCCCACCGCTTGCGGTGAGGAGCTTCATTTTAGATACTGCCATTTGGTAAATTTGGCGATGTTGCCATTTTTACCTAAATGACAAAAATTACGCGCTCTCTCTATTATTCCGGCATCTAATATGGCTGTCCCAAGCATTACAGAGACTTAACCTGATTCTATGAGGTTGACAACTAAGTAATTAAAGAGCGTCTCAGTTTACTTTCAATGTCAAGCTTCTTAGTTTCTTATGGATGTTGAATTTCATTATTTCATGAACGCACCCATTGTAAAAGTGGCCTAACATAGCGGTGAGGAGCTTGCGGGTTACGTGGAAAACATTGCCATATATGGATCTGAGATCTCCGGACAGGCCCGCGATGACTTCTATGATATCATGATCCTGAAATATTCTTGACATACAAGTTCATTATCCATATTCTCAACGCCTGAAAAAACAAGTGTCAATCAGTTCAACATTAAGTGTTTTAAATTCTACACAAATAATCCCGAGGCTGTTTCTTGCACAATGGCAGTAACAGCCTGCAGTTACTGCCGCGAGGAGTCAGTCTATGGACGAACGAACTAATGTCAATGCCCTATTTCTTGGACCGAAATCGGAAAACTACCGCTTCTTCAAGGAAATGCTGAATTACCTTATGGATGATTATGCGGAGTGGCGACGCAGTTTTCACCCGGATGATAAACCGGTCATAACTGTTGAAGAACAATCAGATCCCCATTTTCTCCAGACCCTGCAAAAGACGAGGGAAGCGTTGATCGATCTGGCCGGCAACCTGCAGATATCTTCTGTTCCCTGGTTTTCTCCGCGTTATCTGGGGCATATGATTGCCGATACACTCCTGGCCGCCAATCTGGGATATATGCTGACCCTTCTCTATAACCCCAACAATTGCGCCTACGAAGGTTCGCCGGCAACCACAGCGCTGGAAATTGAGGTGGGCAGGCAGCTTGCAGCACTGATGGGCTATGATCCACAAAAAGCCTGGGGGCACATCACCTCCGGAGGCACAGTGGCGAATTACGAGGGATTATGGATGGCACGTAATCTCAAGTCTATTCCACATGCAATCAAGGCTGTCATGCCGCAGATGGTGGCTGAACTGGATGACTGGCAGATGATGAACCTTTCAGAAAAGACGATCCTCGATCTGGCTGATAAGACCAGGGATGCCGGCTTTTTTGATGAGATGCGCAAACATTCACTCCGGGGAGAAGGTCTGGCAGGCTTTAACCCGGGCGTGGTTCTTGTTCCCCAGTCGAAACACTATTCATGGACAAAGGCAGTGGATATACTGGGTATCGGCCAGAAAAACCTCGTCTTTGTACCGGTCAGGGACAACTACCGGATGGATATCTCTGCCCTCAAAAAAGAGATTGATCTTCTTATAGATAAACGTGTTCCTATCCTCGCTGTTGTTGCCGTTGTCGGCACTACAGAGGAAGGCGCAGTCGATGAAGTGCATGAGATTGCCAGGCTTCGTGACAGATATGAAGATCGGGGTATATCTTTCCATCTTCACATTGACGCTGCCTACGGCGGTTACGCCCGGTCCCTGTTCCTTAATGAGGAAAACCATTTTATGGGGTACAACGAGATGAGTCGTCAGCATGCCAGGCAGGGAATACTCCATGGTGATACAGACTGGCTTAACACCGATGTCTACGAGGCGTTCAAGGCGATGCCGGAAGCGGATTCAATCACCGTGGACCCGCATAAACTGGGCTATGTCCCCTACCCCGCAGGCGCTATTGTTACAAGGGATCGCCGCATTGTGGATATCATATCCTATTTTGCCGCCTATGTCTTCGAGAAGACCGACAGTAATCCTATGCTTCTGGGCAGTTATATCATGGAAGGCTCAAAAGCAGGGGCAGCAGTAGCGGCAGTCTGGATGGCACATAAAGTCGTACCCCTCAATATCAGCGGTTACGGCAGAATAATCGGCTATAGCATTGAAGGCGCCTACCGTTTTTATCGTTCTCTCATCGATAACAGATCTCTTACTGTCGATGGCCGTGAGTATGAGGTTATTCCCCTGGCGAGGCCGGATATCAATATCGTCGATTACGCCTTTCATGAAAAAGGGAACGGGAATCTGAAAGATATGAACAAACTTAATCAGGCGATCTATGAGCAGTGTTCCTATAAATCCGGGCCGGTTCTGGCGAACGATTTCATTACTTCAAAGACGTCGCTGACATGCGAGGAATACGGCGACACGCCGCGTGTGTTTGCGCAGAAATTCGGGATAAGCACGGACGAATGGGAGCATCTGGGCAGTATTTATGTGTTGCGTTCCTGCATCGTCACTCCCTACCTGGTAACCAATTCAACTTACGAGGAATACTGGAATAATTTCAGAAATGCCATGTTGAAGGCAATCGGCCGCATATCCGGCAGTTGAAGAGGGTGCGGTTTGTTTATATGGGGCCGTACCAAGATAACTCCTTGATTATCCTTATTTTATATCCCAATAATAGGTGTTTTCAGGTCCTATATCATCCTTTTCAGCTAATATTTTAAGCCATAGCTTATTCATGGTGCTAACCTCCTAATATTTTGACAATCATTCAGATATAAATTTTAGCCCAACGGGTTTTTCACGGGAACGGCTTTTGGGTACCCGTGCAAAAAAGGGTTAGGCACAATAAAAAATCATGAAGCCCTACCTGCTACTTCTCTCTAGAACGATTGCAGTTCGCTATCAATTCTCTGGTCCAATCTGACCCAAGAAATTTGTGTGCAAAGCTTCCATGCCCTGCGCCTGATAGAATGCTACACCACTTCTGTTCTTAACTGCCGTGTATACTGTGAAGTACGTGACTCCATGCTCAGAAAAAAAAAGCTTCGCTTCTGCCAACAGTTGAGTCGCAATTCCTGATCGCCTGTGCTCTTGCCCGACCATCAAACCGGAAATATGGCCGACGTGCTTCACTTTCCAGTATGAGGGTTGTCTTTGAATATAGACGGTTATATAGCCAATAATCCGATTTTCTTCACAGTGATGTCGTCGTTCTCGTTCAATCTACGGATGATCATATTCATCTTTATTCTTCAATTGTATCGAGTTTCCATTTTTCATTTCTTGTCTTTTTCCATTCCCAATACATTTCAAAGATTAAATCGTGAAGCATATCATTGTTTTCTTCAATTGAATCATCTTTATCAATTATGCATATTCCATCTTTATCCCATGCACCAACTTCAGGATCACCTGTCCCATCAACTAAATTCAAAAACTCAAAAAAGCCACACGCAATAGCATCTGCTATGATTTTTCTAAACGCATTAATTGATGATTCGTCTTTTGATGATAATGATTTAACATATTTCAATTCCATTGAGTTAAATCCATTATTTGGTGGATACACTAATGTATCTTGCATTTTTCCCGCAATAATCGCTCTTGCTTTTTCATCCGCTATTCTTTCAATTATTCTATTCAATTCAAGCATCAGAATACGGCTGTTATTTTCAGATAACGATGTTTTGGTTTTACCGAACATGCTTATCTCCTTAATTGATCTTAAATTTTTCCCGCGCGGAGCGTCCGCCGAACGTGGGCATTCACAGGCCGGGCGACGTTTTTACGCCCGGTCATGTAAAATGCCGGGTTGTGCAACTTTTAAAAAATCTCGCTTTTTTATTGTTTCTCATGTTCTTCTTTCCACTTTTTAAAACGCTCTTTCACCTTTCTCTTTGTTCGAAGATATTTCTCATGTATCTCACGCCAGTTTTCACCATATACATTTATCATATCCGCTTCTGTTATTTCAAAGGTAACCCAATCTGATGTTAATCTTTCATTATAAACACCTTTACTTGCCCAACCAGTATCTTGTTTTTATATATTGCTCTAACTTTATATATCCCTGGCAAAAGAATATAAAGCTTAATCAATTCTTCAGTTTTAAACGCTCTCCCGACAATATCAATCGGGCTGATTAGTACTATGTCTTTTTCTGTGATAGACCCCTAATCAACAGTTGCAGCAAATGGTAAATTATTTCCTTCTTTATTAAAAATTTCAAACGTGACTTGACTCTTTTCATTTGGAGCCCCAAATGAAAATGTTTTATTTATTAAAAAACTCTTATAAGATAAACTCATCAAATATAACCTTAGCTCGTCATTTAAACTTTCCAATTCAATCTTGAGTGGTTCTGATGCGAAAGCATTATTGTTAAAAAGCATTATTAGGATAATAAAATATTTAATCATTCAGATCCCCAAGCAGTAATCCAATCTCCATTCTTGAAGCACGGCAGCAGTAAGGGGCTGGCGGGTTAATGGCAACGATGTTCTTGAGAGAACAGAGATCAAAAAGGGCAATGAATTCGGCCTGACGAGATGGTAGCCAGTCACCTTGACTGCGTTGTTGGTTTTCGCCAACCTGTTTAGTTTGTTTTTAACTGCTTATTTTCTATTGCTGACTTATTAAGACTTGATGCTTTTTGAATGCTTCTATTTATACCACTTTTATTTCAATTTCAATTAATTCCGGAGGATATGACAGCACCGGAATGTATTGGGATTATTGCTTTAAAAATTCCAGATCAATTCTCGCTCCTTTGAGTTATGAGTTATATATCAGCGACTCTTTCCCTTTTGCCGCTGAAAATATTTTTCTCTTCCATACCAAAAGCAAACAGTCCGGCTCAGGGGCAGCGTGGTTTTTACGCTGGCACCTGAAGCCGGGGGTTAAAAGCATTTTTAATTGCTATTTATCAACAGTGTGAATTTGTTAACTACTTATTATTACAGAAGATAATTGCTTTTTATTTTCTATTTATCGGATTTGGCAATATTGCCATTTCGGCTAATTATGCCCTCTTTATTATTCCAGCATCTATTATGGTTGTCCCAATCATTACAGAGACTTAACCTGATTCCATAAAGTTGACAACTAAATTATTAACGAGCGTCCCGGTCTAGTAGCGGTAGGGATGCGCGTTACCGCGCACCCCCCGCACAGATCCGTACGTGAGGAAC
>CAZJOB010000257.1:0-5456 GCA_964547435.1 uncultured Desulfatiglans sp.
CTTCATTGAAATTGGCAATAATTATTGTTTATTGTTAATTAGCCATTGAACGATTATATTCACTTGACTTTTTATCATTTCTCAAATATATTTGCTAATCAATAAACATTTCATATTAACTCAACTGAAAGGAGATAGTATGGCTACAGCTAATCAAGTTAAATTCAGGATTGGGCAGGCAAAGAAAAAATTGGCCAAGCTTAACAAAGAAACCACAGCCACAAAAGCAAGCATTAAAAAATTAGAATCAGATCTTAAAAAAGCTAAAGTTGCTGCAAAGGCCAAGCCTAAAAAGAAAGTTGCCGCAAAAAAGAAAACAGCAGCAAAGAAAAAGAAAGCCACTGCTAAGAAGAAGGTTGTTGCTAAGAAAAAATAGCAATAATCAAGCAAGATCAGCATAAATTTAACCACACTCAATTATCGAGGGTTATTCATCATTGAACCCCCATTCTTTGAGTTGATTAAACATTCTGAGACTGTGGCTGCCAGGCCAGAAATATCGCCGGCAGGCGGGGCAATAACTTATCGTCGGGTTGTGTTGGTGAAGTATATATTCGGGGATATTTGCCGCCGCCTCATCGGCAGGTATATTATTCAATCGAATATTGCAGACAAGACACCGGCTGAACCACTTGGATCTGTCTGTTTTCAGGTAACCGCCGGTTCGCATCTGTTCTAGCTGATCCTTCACATTATCCGGCTGAATAAGAACAGAATCTACTTGTTTAAAGGTTAAAGACGTGTTCCTTGTCAAAAGAATACGTCTTTCTCTTATTAGATCACCAATTACTCCAGTCTGGTAAAATGGCTGGTAATGGGTGTCATAACCCATTACTCTAAGCCATTTTGCCAGTTTTCCCAACATGGAATCGGCCAGAAACCTTCTTTCACCTTGTTCCATAATATATCCCTCATTATTGATACAGATGATTTATTGAATGGTCATGCCCAATTTCAGATTAAGCAATATTATAGATGATATCGGCGAAAGGCTCAAGACCCGGAGTGGCTAGGATGCTGTCCAAGAAATAATTTTTTGTACAATTTTTGTCATTCCAGCGAAGGCGGGAATCCAGTTATTTCAAGCGCTTATAGATTCCCGCCTGCGCGGGAATGACATTCTGGCTATTCTCAGGCAGCCTCCTAGTATAAATTCTCAAAACATTTTTACCTTGCACCTTGCGCCCTGAGCCCTGCGCCGAATATTTAAATATTCCAATTCCATTGACTGGACATCTGTTTTATATTAAGTTTTCGTCACATCAATATAAGGGTTTAGTATGTATAAAATAGTAATAGAAGGCGGAACTCCTCTCAGGGGAAAAGTCAGAATAAGCGGGGCCAAAAACGCGGCCCTGCCTGCCATTGCTTCATGTATTCTGACCGGAGGAGAACATATCATAAGCAATGTCCCCAATCTCAGAGATATCTCAACCATAGAGACAATCATGTCTCAAATGGGATCAGACTTCAGAAGAGAAAACGGTTCACTATATGTTAACACAGACAACCTTTTCGATAATGAAGCATCATATGAACTTGTAAAGACCATGAGGGCGTCTATTCTACTTTTAGGCCCGTTGATCGCCCGGCTGGGTCGAGCAAGAATATCATTGCCAGGGGGTTGTGCCATCGGCGCCAGACCGGTAAATCTTCACCTTAAGGCCCTTTCCGCCATGGGTGTGGATATGGCTCTGGAGCACGGATACATAAACGCGCATACCAACCGCCTGAAAGGCGCTGAAATCTTCTTTGACATCCCTACAGTGACAGGGACAGAAAATATAATGATGGCAGCGGTAAAGGCTGAGGGCAGGACAATACTCAATAACTGTGCAAAAGAACCGGAAATAGTCGATCTGGCCGATATGCTGCGCAAAATGGGAGCTCAAATAAAAGGGGACGGCACTGATACTATCGTGATTGACGGCGTAAAAGATCTGAAACCGGCCACACACAGCGTTATACCTGACAGGATCGAAGCAGGGACATTTATGATCGCTGCTGTCATAACAAAAGGCGAGATAGATATTATAGATTGCCGCCAGGATCACCTCTCCGCTGTTACTGAAAAACTCCGCTCCGTTGGCGCTCAAATAGAGCACATAAAAGAGGGGCTAAAAGTTAAAGGGCCGGACCATATACTCAGCACGGATATAAAGACCATGCCCTTTCCAGGTTTTCCTACCGATCTTCAGGCCCAGTTCATGTCCCTTATGTGTATTGCAAAGGGATCCAGTATCATAGAGGAAAATATATTTGAAAACCGCTTTATTCATGTAAGCGAATTAAAAAGGATGGGCGCGGATATCACTATCAACGGAAACCAGGCGCTTGTACGCGGCAGAGATTGCCTTCTGGCCGCGCCTGTGATGGCCACGGATCTTCGGGCAAGTGCGTCGCTCATCCTTGCCGGCCTGGTTGCAAAGGAAGGGAATACCGAGGTAAACCGCATCTATCATCTTGACAGAGGTTATGAGAAACTGGAAGAAAAGCTTTTCGCCCTTGGCGCGAAAATCCGAAGAGAAAAGGCATGATATACCTGACAGACCGTTGATTTACTGCCTCTTTTTTTTTATGGCGGGGATAGCAACAGGTCTCTTTCTCCTGCATCAGGCATATCTTCTCCTCATCATTGTTTTCATCCTTATCATTTTATTTTTATTCATATTTATAATGTTTCCGAATCATATTAAGTTCTACTGTATTCTGCTGATATTTTTTATCGGGGGACTATTTAATTCCCTGGCTACCGGGCAATCCGCGGATTTGTCCCAATACATTGATGCAAAAGAAAAAGTGATTATCGAAGGCACTGTTCTCACGCCTCCCCGAATTAGTGAAGACATAAAAAGGTTTGAGCTCAGGCTGGAAAAGATAATTTTTAATCAGAGGGTTATACTCCTTAATGAAAAAATACTTACTACTGTCTATAATGTCTCCCCAACCTTTCAGGTCGGCGAACGCATTAGATTTCCCGCCCGCATGAGATCATTTAAAAATTTTAATAACCCCGGCGGTTATGACTACGAGGCGGCTATGAAAAACAGAGGGCTCCTGTTAAACGCCTCGATTTCCGACGGAAGATATATTGTGCCGATGGGCAGGGGCAATCCGGGATTTCTCATTGGCACACTCGAGTCTCTCAGAAGACCTGTAAGAGATTTTCTCGCGAATAACCTGTCGCATCAAAATCAGGCCATTTACAGGGCGCTCTTGCTCGGAGAAAGAGAGGCAATTGATAATCACCTGAGAGAACCTTTTAATATATCCGGATTAGGTCATATGCTCGCGGTATCAGGACTGCACATAGGTCTTATCGCATGGCTTTCCTTTTATCTTTTCAGGTGGCTGCTGTCCCTCTCATATGCCCTGACCCTGAAGACCGACATTCGAAAAATAGCGGCCTTCTTCACATGTCTTTCGGTTTTTGCCTACACATGCCTTGCCGGATTTCAGGTTTCGGCACTGAGAGCTATGATAATGGTAATTGTCTATCTCATATCCATACTTATTGAAAGAGAGAAAGAGATATGGTCTACACTCGCGCTCGCCGCGATGATCATTCTGGCGATCGATCCCCGCGCACTGACAGGCATCTCATTTCAGTTAACCTTTCTGGCTGTCACCGGCATTATATGGCTTACCCCCCTTTTTCAGAACCTCATACCAAACCCCTTTCCACAATCCGGGCATAAGAGGGTTTTGTATACCGGTTATAACTATATAACAGGCATTATAGCCGCGAGCGTATCAGCCTTTATCTTTCTTTTGCCTGTTATTTTATTTTACTTTCAAAGAATCTCTTTTGTAACCATCCCTGCAAATCTGATGACCGTTCCTATACTCGGATTCTGGGTATTGCCGCTGGGTCTGTTATCTTCACTGTTTATCCCGTTTTCACACTCTATTGCAGGTTTCATTATTGACATGGGCTCCCTTGGATTGGATTTCATGATGGCAATAATCCGCTTCTGGGCCGGGTTAAAATACGCATCAATATGGATGGTTACACCTAACCTTTTTGAGATAATTCTCTTCTACTGCCTGATCTTTTTTATTATCTACATTCGAAAATGTCGATGGGCGAAGATCGGGTTAGCGGTTCTGCTTCTCATAACATTGGCGGATGCCTCATACTGGATATATATGACCCGGTTCGACTCTAACATGAAGGTGACATTTCTCGATGTCGGACAGGGTAATGCCGCGCTTATCATGTTTCCCGGAAAAGAGAGAATGCTGATAGACGGGGGCGGGTTCAGGACAGGGACATTTGATACGGGAGAAAGTATTGTCATGCCCTTTCTTCTTCGCTCCAAGATTCTTCGTGTGGATTATATAGTCCTTACTCATCCCCATCCGGACCATATGAACGGCCTTGTATTTATCGCATCCAGTTTTCACCCAAAGGAATTCTGGTACAATGGTGATATTGTATCTGATTCCAAGTTTGAGGAACTTAAAGGCGTCATTGAGTCCGCTAATATTAAATCCTTTGTTCCCGATGATCTGTCAAAAGGAAGAAATATCTCCGGGGTTGAAATTACATTGCTCCATCCCGTCGGGAAAAGGGCAGAGAAGACCTTTGGCAGTGACGGCAGAAGTCTCAATAACAACTCCATTGTTCTTAAATTTGTCTATCACGGCAAGACGATGCTCTTTACCGGTGATATTGAGCAGCAAGCCGAGGAAATCATCGTAAGGGAACACGGTGATGAACTTAAGAGCGATATCCTTCTTGTCCCTCACCATGGCAGCAGATATTCATGCACTTTGCCTTTTTTACAGATGGTCAGGCCACAAGTGTGTGTTATTTCCTCAAGAAGCGATAATGTGTTCGGATTTCCACATGCACAGACAATGGAAAGGCTTGAGGGCATTGGGGCGACAGTTATGAGAATAGACAGGGTTGGCGCGGTAAAGGTAACTGTGGGAAAAAATATTTTTGAAGTAGAGTGTCATAATGATAAGAAATCTTCGGAATAGCTCACCCCTTATCTATGACAACAGCCTGAATTATATTAAAACTATCTTTGACTCTGAACCCAACCTGTTTTATAATGGACACATTCCAAGGGAAGATAAAAATGGACGAAGAAGAATATTTTAAAAAGTATATACATCTCATGATACTTAAAAGTGTCCAGGATTACCTGAAATCCGACAGTGATTCAGCCACATCAGTATACCCTATCAAAGTTCCGGATGACCTGCTCATACAGGTATTAAAACTGCATGGACCTGAAGGCGCGGATCGTCTGATACACCATATATTCAAACTGGGGCTCTCACTCTGGAACGAAAAGTTATTCGATGATGAATTCGGTACGCCATCGGCTTTGAGCACCTTTATAGATATGGTCAAAGAAAGAAGCAAGGCAGAGAAAGAATAATATAAGGATCAATCCGAATTTCTCAAAGGATTAATGACCTGTTTTAATTGAGAAATTTGC
>CAZJOB010000258.1:0-5446 GCA_964547435.1 uncultured Desulfatiglans sp.
AAGCAAGAGAAAGGTATATTTCTTAAAAATTGTAAAATAGTTGTAGGGGCAACCCTGTGCCCGGCTCGACGTAGTTCTGTTTTGCTGGAACGAAGGCGGCCGTCCGCCTGGTTTGGCAGGCGCGAAACCGGCTGCACCTTTAGACCAAAGAGGCCCCGGAGTTCTTCATTTGAGACCTTTGAAAATCTCCAATCTGTCATTCCCCGACTTGATCGGGGAATCCAGTAAGTATTTGAAAACACTGGATACCCCCGGCTTCAGTCATGCCGGGGCAGGCTCCATTCGCCGGTATGACGATATGACACTTTTTGTAAGGTTATGCAGGTCTCAAGTTGATATACGAGTATAGTTATCGTCCATCCAAAAAATAAAGATTTTGGATGGACAATAACAGTCGCGATTAAGGCGGGACTTTCAGCTACCTGTCACGCCATAGCTTTATGCGAAGGCGGATCGGCTTAAGGCCAGATAAATAAAGAGTTAGCTGAATCCTGATCGCTTAAAGCTTTATCCAGGATTTTGCCGTTTCCGGATGTACACTGAATGAAAGCATTATTTTATCAGAACAGTCTCCTCGCTATCGATCCTGAATAGGTGTAATTCTTATCCAGTCAAAATCGGCATAGCCCCGGCTTTCATGTACATTCGGATTTATACTGAACAGCCCCACCTTTGCGCCTATCCATACCCCCGGTGTTGCAGTAAATTCAGATCCTATGGGTTTAAATACTGTTCCATCAAGACTGTAGGAAAAATTGCAGATCTTATTCTCATTCACATCAACCCTTAAAATACATGAATTATTTTTCATAGGAACGAATTCAATCTTTTCTGTTTTATCATAACCCTGAAAATAGGAGCCGGTATACATTCCGAGTTCGATTCCTGCTTCAGTCTTTGTCAAAGCGATAAACGCACATTCCTTTCCCATTATCACGAGCCCGCTCTTTTCATTCAGACTTTCCGGGGTAAAGCTTATTTTAGTAGTGGCCGAAAATGAGGGCGCAGGGAATTTCTGAAGCAAAAGGTTTGGAACGAACCAGAGATTCCCGTTTTGAGTGTGATTTTTGATGGAATACAGACGAATATTACCGGGTGATTCTGTAAGGGAGTGCCATTCCTTTTTTGGGTTGGCATGCCATTGCCACTGAAGTCCCAATTCCTCGTTATCAAACTCATCAGAAGTCCGGGGAATATAAACCGGAAAGGTATTTCCAACATCCGGTTTTTTATACTCTGAAACTGGTTCTCCGATGCCGTCGTTGTTAATATTCACACCCATGTATGGCCAGCCTTCTTTCCATTCAACCGGCTGTAGATGTACAATGCGTCCATAAACGCCTCTGTCCTGAAAATGCAGAAACCACCACTCGCCGGATATCAGTTCCACAAGGCCGCCCTGATGAGGTCCGTTTATGTTCGTGCCTCCCTGATGAAGCACGATCTTATCCTCATAAGGTCCATAGATATTCTTTGAACGAAGAACAGTCTGCCAGCCTGTGGAAACACCGCCGGCAGGCGCAAGTATATAGTAGTAATCATCCTTTTTTAATATTTTTGGGCCTTCAATAACCGGCTGTTTTTCCGTGTCGTGAAAAATCACCCTGCCGTTGTCCAGTATCTTTTTCCCGTCCGGGCTCATGCGGTGAATATACAGGATATCTGCCCGCAGTTTACTTCGCACAAGATAGGCATTTCCATCATCGTCCCAGAAAGGGCAGGGGTCTTCCCACAACTCTACAGCTTCGACCAGATGCAGGTCCCATTTACCGGCAGGGTCTTTCGCGGTTGCCATAAACAGGCCGTCATGAGGAGTGCAGAAATAGACATAAAAGAGTCCGTTGTGATACCAGATCGACGGCGCCCATGAACCCTGCCCGTGAACAGGCTTATTATATTTCTCCAGAGGAAGGCTGTCATATACATGGCCGATTATTTGCCAGTTTACCAGGTCCTTTGAATGCAGTACCGGTATGCCAAAAATCATCTTCAACCCGAATCACATCGGGATCAGAATAATCCGCAAAGATAACCGGGTTTTTGTATCTGCCATTTCCCAGGTCAGGAATCCATTGAGCTTCCGCTGTACAGTTGATGAAAGAAAACAGTAACAAAAAGGAAATAATGGACTTCATAGGTGTTTCCTCGCTTTTATTTGATTTTTTTTGCTTGACAATATATTTTCACTGTATATAATCAACCATAACAGTAGTAACACTTAATAACATATATGTACAGGAGCCGAAATGAGCAATGTAAGCATCATCATATCCCAGACCTCATCTACACCTATCTACCAGCAAATACAAGACAGAATTCGTAATCTTATTGTGACAGGAGAACTGAGTGAGGGAGATGAGATCCCTTCTATCCGCGCTCTTGCCCAGGATCTTCGGGTAAGTGTGATCACGGTAAAACGCGCCTATGATGACCTGGTGGCCGAAGGATTTTTGACTTCTGTCCAGGGTAAGGGGTGTTATGTGTCGGTCAAAAACAAGGAGCTATTCAGGGAGCAGCGAATGCGCATTGTTGAGAACAAGCTTGATGAGGCGGTTACTGAAGGAAAGCTCATTGGAATGACCCTTGATGACCTTCAGACCATGCTTGCCATCATTTTTGAGGAGGAGAAATAACATGGAGTATTCACTTAAGATTAAAGGGCTTTCAAAACATTATCCAAATTTTGCTCTATCGAATGTGTCCTTTGAGTTAGAACGTGGGGCAGTAATGGGATTTATTGGCAGGAACGGGGCCGGTAAAACCACCACAATCAAACTGATTATGGGCCTTATCCACAAAAACGCCGGGTCCATAGAGGTCCTTGGAAAAGAGATGGGACCGGACAGCGCTGAAATAAGGGAAAAGATCGGATTTGTTTATGACGAGCATTCGTTTTATGGCAGCATTATGACTGTCAGAAATGTAGGGAAGATGACTGCCCGATTTTACAGAGATTGGGATAATGAGGAATTTTACAGGCTTCTTAAAAGGTTTGGGCTGGATCCGGATCAAAAAACCGAGGCATTGTCCCATGGGCAGAAAACCAAGCTTTCTCTTGCCCTGGCGCTTTCACATAAAGCAGAACTCCTTATTCTTGATGAACCGACCAGCGGGCTGGACCCGGTCTTCAGAAGCGAGTTGATAGATATCCTTTACCAGATCATTCAGGATGAGCGCAGATCAATCCTCTTTTCCACCCATATTACAACAGATCTCGAAAGGATCGCCGACTATATAACATTTATAGATAATGGAAAGATTGTTTTCTCAGAGTCAAAGGATGAGCTTCTGGATAAATACAGAATAGTAAAAGGACCATCTGATATTCTTAATGAAAAGGGGCGTGAAATGTGTATCGGCATTCGTGAAATGCGCACCGGGTTTGAGGCATTAACAGCATCCTTCAATGATTTGAGCGCATTACTGGACAACAATATTATAGTAGAAAAGGCAACCCTTGAAGATATCATGGTTTACAGTGTGAAAGGAGCAGGAAATGGCAGGTAATGTTATCAATCTTATACGGCGGGACTTCTATGCATTATGGGCTATTAACAGGGGACCTGGAGTTTTTATTTTTCTATCATTAATATTCATATCCCCAGTTGCGCCTGTATGGAGGTTTTTTACGCTTATTTTTTTACCCTTTGTTATTCAGCTATACAGCAACAGCGCTTTCAGTCTGGAAGAGAAATACCGAACAGACAGATACTTTGCATCTCTGCCTGTCCGGCGCGACGAAATTGTCCGGTCGCGGTACTTTGGAGCAGTTGTGTTATTGGTTTTTCATTTCGCACTTGCATATTCCGGCAACCTGGCATTTAACCTGGCAGGCTCTGCCAGGTTTCAGCTTTTGCCGGGGTATTTTGCTTTAGCTGTACTTTTTGTGTCATTGCTTACATCTATTTCTTTTCCTTTTTATTTTAAATTTGGAGCGACAAAAGCAATGCATGGCCTGACAGCAGGGTTGATGGGGATATTTTATGGTGCGATTTTTATTGTCGGTAAAAGGCCGGATCTTTTCTCAAAGATAAGGAATTTTTCGCTTACAGATGCTTTTTATACTTCATTGCTTCTGACAGGTATGGCAATTCTCATGTTTGTTGTGTCTATCAGAATATCCACGGCAATTTATAACAGAAAGGATCTTTAAAAAACCACGATTCAGTAATTTTTTACAACATGGAGGATAGAATGAAAACTCAAAAACTGCTTTTAAAGGCTGTTTACTGTTTGACAGGTTTGCTATTTATTGCATCAATATCTCTTAATATCTTCCAGTATCAGAAGATCAGGAAATTATCTGAAGACAAAACTGTAGCCCGGCAGACTGTAATAAGCGATGAATCTGCTGATAATCCGAAGGCGATCATAAAAGAAGAATCCATTGACATCCGGATGACCGCCCCGGAAAAAATGGTTCAGGAAAGCACGTTTGAAGAAATGAAACCCGTTATTAATGAAGAAATTCCGCGAAAAGAAACCACTGTAAATGAGATTGATGAACTTGAATATCACCTGAGCGCTGCTGAAGAAGAACTTGATATGACCAGTGAACAGTTATCATCTGAACTTACCAAAAAAACAGAGTTCAAAAAAGCAACAGCGCTGCTGCAAAAGAAGATACTTACTGACCCTGCCTATAAGAAAAGACTGTGGGATTCCATGAAACAGGAACTGGACAAAAATTACGACCCCCTGTATGGCAAACTGGGACTCTCTGCTGAGGAGTTTGATGAATTTAAGGGTGTATTGGCTGATCAGATGATGGAATCTCAGGATATAAGCGCTCAGATTCTTGAAGCTTCTACTGCTGATGAAAAGGAAAAAATTAATAGGCAGATTCTAGATATTGCGATTGAGCGGAACAAAGATATCAGGAATTTTTTAGGGGAAGAAAAATACTCAATCTACGAATCTTATGTAACCCGGCTTCCAGAGAGAAATGCCTTGAGCGGTTTTATAGAATCTATTCCAAATGTGAAGAGAATCAGCGATCATCAGTTGGAGACACTCATAAACGCAATGCATGAAGCCGGAAAATCGGTTCGGAATGACATAACGCCTGGTGATGGAATAAGATCTCCATTCGATATAAACGAGAAGACACTGGCGCGCCAGATGGAAAGGACAGCGCGGACTCATGAAAAATATGTGGAAGCCAGCCGCCATTTTTTGACTTCGGATGAGGCGGAACAGTTTGATGCATACCTGAGACAACAGAGAGAATTAACCGAATCTGTAATGAAAATGAGTTCCTATGTGAGTGGTAAAGGCAGTGCAGATCAGGAGGGTGATGAGGAGTAATCGGCATGATTTTGATAACTACTTATTATTACAGAAGATAATTGCTTTTTAATTTCTATTTATCGGATTTGCCAATATTGACAGACTCGTAAAAAGTCGAATTTCCCCATTTGTCATTCCGCGACTTGATCGCGGAATC
>CAZJOB010000259.1:0-5429 GCA_964547435.1 uncultured Desulfatiglans sp.
CGAAAACGTCATTCCCGCCCCGAATCAAGTCCGTGAATAAACTCCGGCGGGAACCTATAAGTGGCTGAAAAACCTGGATTCCCGCTTTCGCGGGAATGACGAAAATGGTACACAAATGCATTCTCGGACAGCTATAGTAAGTATTTGAAAACACTGGATACCCCCGGCTTCATTCATGCCGTGCCGGGGCAGGCTCCATTCGCCGGTATGACGATATGACACTTTTTGTCATATTATTCAAATGTCTCTATCCATAACTTCTTGTTAGGAGTCTTAATTTATTCAGCCTGCGGCAGTTCACAGCCGTCAGGGCAGACAGTCAGGGTGTGGATATAGCGCACCTTCCCGTTTTCCAGCCGGAATATGTGTGAATCAGGCCATCCGTTTTCATCCCCGAAATTTGCCAGGCCAACAACTGTTCCCATATCAACATCAACGATAAAGCGCCGGTTGGTAATCTCCACGCTTCCTTCCAGCGGAGGTCCTTCCGTGCAGGTCGCTTCCGGTTTATTATCAGGATTTGTATACATGCCGCCTTCCAGCCGTGCGCATGGGATGTTCCAGGGCACCTCATTAGAAGAAGAAAAATCCTTGAATACATCAAAATAGGCGTTTGCCACCTTGATCAGAAACTTCCGGTCGCTTCTCATTTGAGGGGGAAGAATGTCCCACTTTTCCTGTGAAGAGTATTTAAGGTAATTTTCCGCGTTAAAAAGCCAGTCGTCCTTGTCCGTAACAAGGGCCTCTACCTCGGCAATCACATCGCCTGTGATTTTCAACCGGGTCCCGATAACATAAGGATGACTTCCACTGGCGCAAACGATCTCCGTGTAGGTCTCGCAGAGTTCCGTGTCAAGCAGGCTGCGGTGAAGATCCACAATCAGAGGCTCCTGCCAGACACCCTCTTCAAATGAGACTTCCTTTGTGTTTTCAATGTATTTTGCCCCGGCAGCAAGAGGCATCATGGACGAATCGCCTTTCTTGAGGGAAGCGATATACGCATCCACCTTTGCCTGAAGACTCGCCCTTGTGCATGGAGTCTGCGCATTCGATACCGATGCATCCTTCACCTGACAGGATAAAACACAAAACAGCAACGCAACAATCGTGATTAAACGAAACATATGCCCTCCTTTTACTTATATAGTTACCTTCGGTCGAATTCATATGACTTTATACGAGTTCATCAATTTTGGCTTGAGGATATGAGGGAGTGTCCGGTGTGTCAAGAATATTTCACTGCTGAACAAACTTCCTCTTCATTCAGTGCATACTATAATCCTTATTTTCAATTGACATACAACGCCGGTCTCCATATACTTTACGCCTCAAAAAGGAAATTCTTATCAACCAGCTCATCTTAAAGACTCAGGCAATGATTCGGCTTTCTGTGGAGTAAGACTTTTGAAACCCTTCAACCGGAATAAGGAGAAAAACTATGGAAATGGATGATCTGATACCCGATTTCGGGCTTGAAGAGTTAGGGCTTCACGATCTGGGCCAGGTGCACTGGAATCTTTCCACCGCTGCGCTGTATGAATGGGCTGTTCGCAGATACGAGGGCGCTGTCGCTCATCTGGGTCCGCTTGTGGTGAGTATGGGGCAGCACACGGGCCGTGCCGCCAAGGACAAATACGTAGTGGATGAGCCGCAAACCACAAAGGATGTCTGGTGGGGAAAAATCAATGTCCCATATCCGGAGGCAAAATTTAATGCCCTTCATAAACACATGGCGGCCTACCTTCGGGGCAGGACCGTTTTTGTGCAGGACTGCTATGCCGGTGCGGACGAACAGTTCAGACACCCGGTAAGGGTGGTCACGGAACATGCCTGGCACAACCTCTTTGTGCGCAATATGTTCATACAAATGCCTCGGGACCGGGAGGTCATCCGGACATTTGTCCCTGACTTTACTGTGCTGCACTGTCCCAATTTTAACGCTGATCCCGATGATGACGGGACACGAAGCGGGACTTTTGTTGCCCTTCATTTGACCAAAAAACTTATTCTCATCGGCGGCACAGCCTATGGGGGAGAGATCAAGAAGTCCATATTTACAGCACTCAATTTTCTCCTGCCGGGCCGACAGGTTTTGTCCATGCACTGTTCTGCCAATGTGAGCAAGGATAATCCTGATGATGTGGCTATCTTCTTTGGACTGTCAGGCACCGGCAAGACCACTCTCTCCGCAGATCCCGACCGAATGCTCATCGGAGATGATGAACATGGCTGGTCCGATAAAGGGGTCTTTAACTTCGAGGGAGGTTGTTACGCCAAGGTGATACGTCTTTCCGGAGAGGCCGAACCAGAGATCTACGAGTGTACCCGGCGGTTCGGGACCATCCTTGAAAATGTGGCACTCGATCCCACCACCCGGTACGTCGATCTTAATGACAACAGCCTCACTGAAAACACTCGTGCCTCTTATCCCCTTTCGCACCTTCAGAACATTGTTCCTTCGAGGATGGCGGGTCACCCCAGAAATATTATCATGCTGACGGCAGACGCCTTTGGGGTCCTCCCTCCCATCGCGAGGTTGACTCCTGAACAGGCAATGTACCATTTTATCAGCGGTTACACGGCCAAGGTAGCAGGGACCGAGAAGGGGGTTACAGAGCCGGTGGCCGTCTTCAGCGCCTGTTTTGGGGCTCCTTTTATGGTCAGACACCCTTCTGTCTATGCCCAGCTTCTTGCTGATAAGATCACCAGGCACAAGGCCGTATGCTGGCTGGTGAACACAGGCTGGACCGGCGGGCCATATGGAATCGGCGACCGAATGAAGATACAGTACACAAGGGCGCTCCTCAACGCGGCTCTAAACCGGAAGCTTGAAGGGGTAGAGATGCGTAGAGATCCTCTTTTTTCCTTTCTGGTCCCGACCCGGGCGCCTTCGGTCCCGCCGGAGATCCTGAATCCCAGGGAAACATGGTCTGATGCCGCAGCTTATGATGCACAGGCCAGAAAGCTGGCAGTGTTGTTTCAAGACAACTTCAAACAGTTCCAGGCCCAGACGCCAAAAGAGGTAGCAGATGCCGGCCCTCGATTGATCTGACATGAGGGCGTGGCATTCCGCTCTCATTGCATCTATTGTGAAATATATTTCAGTATGTGAATAGCCTCTGAAAGGCCGATTTTCTCATTATTAATTATTTCAAAATACTGTGTCAGGTCCGCGTCAGGATTGAGTCCCGCGATTACCTGCAAAAGAATTATTGCATCATCCAGATAGAACAGTCCTTCATCAGGCAGATTCGGATCATATTCCAGGGGTGTTCCTGAATAAATGATAATGCAGGGATTATTATACCCGGATCCTGCAGCATAAACATTGGTCCCGTCTGTTGCAACAGCCTCTAAAGAGATATTTGGTCCGAGCCATCCATACTCCATGGTTGCCGTTCCGGCATTAAATGAATATATAAATGATATCCATCGAGACCCGCCTGTTTCCGGGGCCTTATAGCTTGCTGTAAAACCATTATTTGAATCATATGTAATATCGGTAAAGACAAAATTCCTCTTTTCTGAAGGCAATTCTCCCTTTTCTGTCAGGCCGCTCACCGGCTGCCATAGACCGTTTAATGTCTTCCACACTGCGGTTCTGCCTTCACCAGCGGCATATACTTCACTTTCCGAGCAGGCCACTGCCGTGAGATTATTATCAGTCCCCGATTCCTCGGACGTCCATGCGCCGTCACGATAGACTGCAATAGCGCCGCCATTCCCGACCGCGTACACTGTTTCATTGCAGGCCGCCAGGGCATTATATTCCCTGCCGCCAGGCGCACATACTGTGCTGACATCATTAACAAGACAAGCGTAACCTGAAGTTATGCCCTCAGGCCCTAAAACAGCAAATATAGCCCCTCCTTCTGTACGAAGAACATCATGCATGCCGCTGTAGTAGCCGGGCGGAGTCCACTCGGTCCATTTGCGGCCGGAGTATTTATAGAGGTAATAGTCATTTTCATCCCGCACATACACTCGAAGATCATCATCACCAACACTGTTCGCACCGATAACCTCCCATGACTTTCCTTCAGGGGGATATATCACGAGCCTTCTGCCTGTGGTCTTATATACTTCTATTGGCGCGAATTCATTTAACCATGACGGCACTATCCACAGGCCGTTGTTCCAGAATGCAGTGTATATGCGCCTGCACTTGAGGTATGAGGGGGTGCTTATTTCGGTTAATGTGTTGTTACTGAATTTCTGAATTCCACGCTCTGTTCCTACAATCCAGTCACCGTTTGATACCCTGGTCATGGTATTGCGTATGAATATATCGTTTTCAGGGGTTATCCATGTCCCAGAAGTGCCGTTATAATGCACAAAAAAGCCGGAAATCCCGATAAAATAGACATCATTTGCAGAAGTGCCTGAAATTCCGGACACGGTTTTTATGTCCCTCCACTCATAATCTATATTCTGGTAATTCCCCTCACTGTCCCATCTGGTTATTGCACCCAGATTACCGCCTGTAAACAGGGTATTTTCATCAGCCGCCCAGCAGGAGGTAATGTTGTATGTTCCCGAAGTATCATCAGTAATATCCCGGAATTCACTCCCATTCCAGAAGGCCATATTTTTATAGTCTCCCACAAACCAGATTGCACTGGCAGAAGCGCCACTCACCTTATTAAAGCCACCTGAAAGAGGAATTACAGCAAACGGATTAAAAGATTCCCAGGCGCTTCCATTCCAACGGAACACGCTGTACCGCCCCTTCATAACGACCCAGACATCGGTTGCAGAGACAACATAGACATCTGAAAGGGAATAGCCTGTTGTTGCCCCGGAAGGAACCGGGGCAGAAATTTTTGTCCATTTGCTTCCGTCATAATGCAGAACAACACCCTTTTCTTCCGGAGAATCCGCAGCATTATCACCTCCCACTGCCCATATATTTGCGGGTCCAGTGCCGTGAATTCCATAGAGGGGCATCATGGTGGGTGTATCCATCAAAGTAAATTCAGTCCCGTCGTATTTTATTATTGTTCCGCCGTTACCTGCCAGATAAACTACCTTTCCATCCGGTGTATAGCTGTCATGAATTTGATTTGGAGTAAGAGGAGGAAACATGCTCTTCCATTCAGCCGACAAGGCAGCGCCGGAAAGGCCAGAAAGCAAAAAAAGGGCAATCAACGCAATATATATAAAAAAACATCTTAATTTCATTGTTCTCTCCAAGCAATATAGTTAACATCATCTGAAACTTTAAATTGCCTATATCATACGAGATTAGCAGGCTTTGGTCAAGGATCTTGAACGGATCGAAATTTGCGGGTCAATCCGAATTTCTCAATGGATTTTACTCTGTTTTAATTAGTATCCATCCAGATAGGGCAAAGTTCTGGATGGATCTTTTCCCGCCATAGTTTCAAACGAAGGCGGATCAGCATTCAGCTAAATTCGTTTTTATAGTG
>CAZJOB010000260.1:0-5424 GCA_964547435.1 uncultured Desulfatiglans sp.
CTTCTCTTTACTGATCCGGGACTGTATAATGTGCTGAGTTCAACAGTCGTTCTGCATATCATGGGCGGAAGGGCCTTAGGCATTTTTACATGTCTTTCCGGCGGGATATCCATATTTTACACAGTTTTATACAATATTTTTATTGAAGTATTCATGGTGCTGGTAGCTTACGGCATTGTTGTCCTTGTTATGAGAAACATCATTCAGCCAAGACTTTTTAAAAGTGCGGTCAGACAGGCGGAACTCACGGCACAGACCCAGAAGACAAAGATAAAAAAGTTCGGGGCAATAGGGCTTTTCCTCTTTGTCATGTTTCCCCTTTTCATGACCGGTCCGATAATAGGGGTTATAATCGGATATCTGCTCAACTACAAGGCAATTTACAATTTTCTTATTGTATTCAGCGGCACTCTCACATCTATAATAATCTACACCTATACAGGAAATAAGGTCGTCGAATCCATTGGCAGATACGTCCAGATTGATCTTTTAAAAAAATGGGCGGCAATCATCATTGCGATCCTGATAATTGTATTCCTGATCTACCACTTTAAGACCGTAAAGAAATTTCTCTATGATGACATGGACGAGGAATGAAGCTTTTTTTTGACATGCATCATAATAATTTTTATACTCCATGCAAAGCTTAAACATAATACTATGAGGAGATTTGATGATGAAAAAAGACAAAATATACCCTTCTTACTATAATCCTTATCTGATTGAAACTGATCGCCCAATGCCTGAAGAGATGGCGGTAATAGGAGCAGGTCATATCGGTCCTGACATAGCCTTTTATCTTAGAACCGGGCTTCCCGATAAAAAACTTTATCTTGTCGATGTTGTTGAGGAACAATTAAAAAAGGCGGAAGAAAGGTACAGGTCATACACTGAAAAAGGCATTAAACTGAAAAAGATGACCCCTGAAAAGGCAGAAAAGATACTCGGCAACATTGTCTATACCACCGATTACAGCCAAATCAAAAACTGCGGCCTTGTAATTGAGGCGGCAACCGAAAACCTGCCCCTCAAGAAGAAGATTTTTAACACCCTGGAAGAGATTACAGGCGATGACGCCATACTTACATCCAACACCAGCGGCATTCCTGCACATGAAATATTCAGCGACCTGAGACATCCGGAAAGAACCACTATTACCCACTTTTTTGCTCCGGCCTGGCGCAGCCTTCCTGTGGAGGTTATTAACTGGGAAGGCGTCTCTTCAGATGTAATAAGCTACCTGCTCTGGTTTTTTGCCAATACAGGCAAGGCGCCCATGATGACAGCCAATGTCTATTCTTTTCTGTTGAACCGAATATTTGAAAACTGGACAAATGAGGCGACATTTCTTCTGGACCGCGCCAGTTCCCTTCAGATTGACAGGGTGGCCGAAGAATTTGTTGCTGCAGGGCCGTTTTTCGTTATGAATTATACCGGGGGCAACCCGATTGTCTTTGAATCCCAGACTCGCCGTTTATTCGAGCGGGAATGCTATCGCCCTTCTCCTCTGCTCCTTTCGGTTGAGAGCTGGAGGGTAAACAGGCCCGGTACAGATGTGGAGGTTTCAGATGATCTGCGCAAATGGATCAGGGACCGGCTTCTTGGTCTGCTCTTTTCCCAGTGTTTTGACATTGCGGACCGCAATATAGGGACACGGTCGGACCTCAACCTGGGCAGCATTGTAGGCCTTGCATTCAAGAAAGGGCTGTTTGAACTGATGGCGGAAATGGGAGAACAGGAAGTGAACCGCATTATGGAGGCCTTTGAAAGGGAAAGACCGGGTTTTCCGCGACCCACACGCCCCATTGCCGATTACATTGATTTTCCGCGTGACATTCTTGTTGATGACATGAATGGAGTCAGAATAATTACAATCCGGCGTCCCCATGCAGCCAACTCCCTTGGCGCATATACCTGTAACGAGATACTGAATGAACTGAAGAAGGGTGAGAAAGACTCAGCAGTAAAAGGTTTTATTATAACAGGCTACGGCACAAAGGCATTCTGCGCAGGAGCGGATATCAACGGGTTTATCGCCACACTGGACAACTATGAGGCAGGAAAGGCCCTTTCACATGACAGTAGCCTGGTTATAGAATATATCAATCAAATGGACAAGCCAGTGGTAGCGGCAGTTAATGGCCTTGCAATGGGCGGCGGCGCGGAACTGGCAATGGCATGTCACGGCATGGTTGCGGACAGCAGGGCGTTTTTCCAGCTTCCCGAGATCACTCTTGGAATACTTCCCGGAATGGGAGGCGCAATTATTCCCTACAGAAAATGGCCCGAATCTGCTGATAAATTTCATGCCATGGTCGCTGGGGCACAGAGGCTGACGGCTGATGAAGGCCAAAAGATCGGAATGATAGCCAAAATAACGAACAATTACAGGGACATGATCCATGCGGCAATGGAAGAGGTCGAAAGACTATCGGGAAATGTGCTCAGGATTGCGGATGGTCCTGTAAACATCCCCGAATTTACTGTACCGGATGATCCGAAATCAGGCGATCTCTCTCTGAGCAGAGAGGCCGTGACCATAATCGGCAAGGTCATCAACGAAGGCGCAGCAGCAGAGAGCTTCAAGGCAGCCATGGAGAAAACCTACCACTATTCAGGTGAGATCTGCTGTATCGACGCCCCGAAAGAAGGCGTATTCGCCTTTCTGGAAAAGAGAAAACCGGTTTTTAAGAAATAAGGAGAAATATGCCCGCAAATAAAAAGATTGTTCAGGCCCTGAGAAAAGAATTCGGAAAATATGATAAGCCCGAAAACAAGATGGATTATCAGCGCTGGTTTAAGGAGAAACTGAAAAATCCCGTCGATTTCAAGGGGCCGATAATAAAAAAGGTTGCAGGTGAAGTATTTAAACAGGTCAAGGATGTTTCCAAAGAAGATATGCTGGACACATGCGAAATGCTGTATGAATCGGATAATCCGGGAGAATCAGGGGCAGCTTCCATCTGGATTTCCAAAATCAGCAAACAGTTAACAAAGTCCGATTTTAAAAGATTTGAATCATGGTTGAACAGGTATGTCGACAACTGGGGCCGATGTGACACTTTTTGCGGAGGATTCTTCGGTGAACTGATCCTTCAATATCCCGATCTTGTCAGCAAAACCCAAAAATGGGCAAAATCGAATAACCGGTGGCTCAGGCGCGCTTCTGCCGTAATCCTTATCCCTTCATTAAAAAAAGGCGAACAGCTTGATAAAGCCTTTGAAATTGCTGACATCCTCCTTCGGGACCAAGACGACATGGTGCAGAAAGGCTACGGCTGGATGCTGAAAGTAGCGGCAGATAAATACCTGAAGGAGGTCTATCAGTATGTTCTCGATCACAAGGCGGAAATGCCCAGAACCGCCCTGAGATATGCCATAGAAAAGATGCCCGATGAAATGCGTAAAAGTGCTATGAGTGCCGAATAATGGTTAAAAACATTGAAAAACTATAATCAGAAAATAAGGGCTTTTTCATTGAATTTTCTTCATGACGGTGCTATGAATGAAACCCTTCTTTTCTTAAAATCCTTTAAAAGGGGCTTTTCATGGGTGTAAAAAAAATAATTTCTCTGCTGTTTTTATTCACTTCTATCTGTTTTTTCTATGGTTTTTTAACTGATGCAAACGCCGCCAGGGTCATAGAACTTAGTTACACGGGCCACTTTCCGCCAACCCATATACACAGTAAGCTATGTGAAGCCTGGTGCGAAGAGGTTGAAAAAAGGACAAATGGCAGGGTAAAGATTACCTATTACCCCGGTGAAACACTCCTGAAGGCCGACAAGGTCTATTATGGTGTAATTAATGGAATCACGGATATCGGAAACTCCATTTTCGGATACAACAGGGGGGTGTTTCCGGCAATGGAGGCGTTTTCTCTGCCTCATGGCTTTACATCCGCTTCCGGGGCCACTCAGGTGCTGAATGAATTTTATAAACATTTTCAGCCCGAAGAGACAGCCAGGGTAAAGATATTGTATCTGCATGGTCACGGACCTGCCATGCTCCATTCCAGGAAAAAGGTCGAACGGCTTGAGGATATGCGCGGATTAAAGGTCCGCTCATATGGATTCAACGCAGCCATGGTCGCCGCGCTTGGAGGCATTCCGGTTTCCATGACCCAGGCCGAGGTATATGAGGCACTCTCAAAAGGTGTTGTAGACGCTACCTTCTGCCCCATCGAGGCGCTGAAGGGCTGGAAACAGGCCGAGGTAATTGATTACAGCATTGAAATTCCGGGAATGGCCTATTCCACTGCCATCTATGTAATGATGAACAAGGACGTATGGAAGTCCCTTCCTCCGGATATACAGAAGACAATAGAAGAGATAAATCAGGAGTGGATCATCAAGACCGGTGACGCATGGAATATCTCTGATGAAGAGGGAAAGGAATTTACCCTCTCACAGAATAATCAGGTTATCAAGCTTGATAAGAAGGAAAGTGAAAGGTGGGTAAAGGCTGTTACTTCAGTGATATCGGATTATGTCACTGAAACAGAAAAAAAAGGACTGCCAGGACAGGATTACGTTGACTTCATTCAGAATTCGCTCATGGTGAAATAAGATTGACAAGATTTGAATCGGCAGTAAGAAAGATATCCGAATACATAGCCCTGGTTGCAGGTGCGGCCATTGTTATAATGATGCTTCTCTCAACCGCGGACGTACTTCTGCGGCTTGGCGGGCCCCTCTATTTAAGGCTGAAATGGTGGTTTTTGAGCTTCCTCCATCCCATTCCGGGCACCTATGAGCTTGTATCATTTATGGGCACTGTTGCCGCGGCATTTGCCATGGCTCACACGTCATTTATGGGAGGCCATGTGAGCGTAAGCCTGGTAACCCGGCTGTTGCCGAAAGGCACAAGGACTGTTATCCGGATAATCACAAACACCCTCGCTTTAATCTTTTTCGGACTTCTTTCCTGGCGATCCATTATATACGCGCAGGATCTGAAATCTTTCGGCGAGGTATCCATGACCCTTAAACTGCCCTATTATCCCTTTGTATATGGTGTGTCTTTTGCTTCTTTTGTTATGTGCATTGTTGTTCTGATATATATAATCAATTCATTCAAAGAACTGAAATAAATGAGCCTTACTCAAATAGGTATAACAGGAATTATAATTCTCTTAATCTTTCTTTTCTCCAACATGCCGGTCGGATTTGTTATGGGGCTTGTGGGGCTGGCAGGATTTATTTTTGTCAAAGGGACAGGGCCGGGTTTAAACCTGCTTGCGAGTGACATCTTTGAAACATTTTCATCTTACGGCCTTACAGTGATCCCCCTCTTTATTTTCATGGGTCAATTGTCCTATCAATCCGGTATAAGCCGCCGGCTTTTTGAAGCTGCCTATGTGATACTGGGAAATAAAAGAGGAGGCCTGGCCATAGCAACCATAGGCACATGCGCCGGATTCTC
>CAZJOB010000261.1:0-5395 GCA_964547435.1 uncultured Desulfatiglans sp.
AATAACATCCCCTTGTTATTATTCAATGTGCTATTATGTGCTTCAGAACTGCTAATGACAGGTTTTTATTTTCAAAGCACTTCAAAATTATTTGTGAGAATGGCAATTTTGATGGTCCTTAAGATAATAACAGTCATTTAAAACAACTGTTTCAATATTAAAAGAAACAAAAATAATATTGACTGACCCGACTTCAGTAATTATAATATAGACAAATATAGACCACAGAGATGAGAAAAAGGAGGAGACGCGGGCGACCTGGATTTATGAAACACTTTTAAAAAGGAGGTAAACCATGGATACATTAAAGAATCCCAATGCAAGTTTTACCGTTATGAGTGTTTTAGGTGCAATAATAATAACCGGAATGCTTCTCATTTTTCTCTCCAACCTATCAACAGTTATAAAACCTGAAAATCCGGATACTCACCCATATGGTATAGTCATACCTGACATCAAACCGCCTGAACCGCCTGATCCCGCCAGGGATGAGGAGATAAAGCCCAGGCAATTAACACCACAGGAAAGAACACTGCCGAATAAAATTAACTATACGCCGGAAACATTAACACCGGTTTCCGGTGCGGGACCCGGATATCTGGATGTTATGACTAAACCGACTTTTGAACCTCCGCATGCTCCTTTTGTTCGTGAAATATTGATCCCATCGGAAGTGGATAGGGCCCCCAGTATTTTAAGGGCGGTCAATCCGGTGTATCCCTTTTCCGCCAAGAGCAAAGGCATTGAAGGCAGGGTCATGTTGCGTTTTGTGGTGGATGAGAACGGTTATGTAAATAACCCGGAGATAATTGAATCTGAACCGGCGGGTATGTTTGAGGAATCCGCCCTGGCGGCAATCGTCAAATACAGGTTTAGACCGGCCATGCTCGGCAAAGAGCCTGTAAAATGCATAGTCAATCTGCCGATAGGTTTCAGGCTTGATCAATAGATATTTGAATACCTATTCAGACTGAGAAATAATACTGTCGCTGTAAGGTAAATAAGGATCAAACGTTTCATGATTTCTCCTTTCCATAGTTTGTTTTGCATGTTTTTATTGGAAGGCCAGCTTTGATGAATTCGTATAAAGTCAGATTTTTGTTTTTTCGTCATTCCCGTCCCGAATCAAGTCCGTGAATAAACTCCGGCGGGAATCCAGTGTTTTCAGGTTCTTATGGATTACCGCCTGCGCGGGAATGACGTTTTTTGGACTTTTTACGAGATCAACAATAAAAAAAAGAACATAAAAAAAGGCCGGTCAGAAATGACCGGCCTTTATATTTCAAATATTATGGCGTTAAAACATTTCCTTGCTCATATTATCGATTTCCTCGGTAATAAGCTCATAAACACCTTCATATACCGCGCCCTTGCCGCCCTGAGTGATACAGGGAATGAAATAGTGCTTGCCATTGTTCTCACAGGCCCTACTTACCTCCCTCGCGATAACTTCCCTGCTGAAGTCTGCACGGTCAACAGTCCCGTTATCTATATCACCCATAAAGGAGATTTTTCCACCGTATTTTTTGACCAGGTCGGCCACATTATTAGTGCTCACACACCCCTGCCATATATCAATGCCCATTTCAATCATAGTTGGAACCAGATTCGCGCTGTAGGCATCATTATGATGGGCAATGATCTGTACGCCGCGTGATTTATAATAACTATACCATTTTTTATATGGCTCCAGGAAAAATTCTTCAAACATATCAGGCGAGAAGAATGATGATTTTTGGCTGCCCCAGTCATCATGCTGAAAAATTACCTCAGGCTGGAAATTGTCACAAAGCAGTTTGGCGTAACCCAGTTTCCATTCGAGAATATAGGCTATAAGGTCCTTCATTGCCTCGGGTTCTTCATAAAAGGCGAGCAGTGCGTCATCAATGCCGGTAAGGTAATGTACCTGTTCAAAGAGGCCGGGAGCACCGAAGATGGTCACAAACACATCATTCTTATCGACCGCTTTAATTTGAGGTTTATATTTATCCCATTCTGACTGTGGATAGTCAAGCCTGGGAGCCTTGACAACTTTTTCCCATTGGCTGATATCCTTTACCACCTTATGCTCGGCATCATGTACAGGAAACTGCCCCGGTACATTAGCGGGCCAGGCCCTTGTAACTCCCCAGGAATCCACCACATTCGGGCCGCCGGGCATAGGAAAGGGTGAATCGGCAACAACCGGGTCTGAATAGATCATTCCAAAGGGCGACCCCGGACTGCAGTCAAATGCTTCATACTGGTTTACGAACCTGTCAGGATTTCCTCCTTTAATGGTTTCAAGCAGATTCTGCTTTTTCGTCAACATGTATAAAATCCTCCTTTTAAATTTTATTTATACTGCGAGGCTGCAATTATTTTGTCTTTCCCGCTAAAGTCCATGCGTCAGGAGCAAATCCATCGGCAAAAATACTTAATTGAAAAGAACCACATTTTTAAAAAACGGAGTATATGGATTCACAAATTATATGTCAATAAATAATCTCCTCATGATTACCAGCCTGGAATGGAAAGGGGATTGACATGCATGATCATACTGACTATACTGGGGAACAAAAATTCCTGTGGCCGTTCTCTGCGTCCGGAATATGTTTGTAATTACAACAAGTTAATCAAGAATTGAAAACAATCTTATTTAATATAAGAATGGAGAGAAAAAACAATGATTATTATTGCAGAAAAAATTAACGGCTCTATTCCTTCAGTAGCCAAGGCAATAGCTGAAAAAGATGATGAATTCATCAGGAATCTGGCAAAAGTACAAACTGAGGCGGGCGCTGATTTTATTGACGTGTGCGCTTCGGTTGATACCGCTATTGAGGTTGAAACTATGAAGTGGCTGATAGACCTGGTGCAAGGCGTTACTGAAACGCCTGTCGCGGTCGACAGCCCGGATGCCCGCGTATGCGCGGAGGCAATGAAATTCTGTAACAAACCCGGCCTGGTCAATTCCGTATCATTGGAGGGAGACAAAATAGAAGTGATTTTTCCTGTCATAGCCGACACAAAATGGCAATGCGCGGCGCTTTTGTGTGATGACAAGGGTATTCCCAAAACCGCGGAAAAACGCCTTGAAATATTCGGACGTATTATGGATAAGGCAAAGGAATACAATATAGATCCCTCCCGTTTACATATAGACCCCCTCGTTGAAATGCTCTGCACATCTGAAGAGGGCATCAACATGATTGTTGACGTTATGAAAAATATCAAAAAGCAGTATCCTGCAGTCCATGTGACCGGCGCGGCGAGCAATGTTTCATTTAACCTGCCTGCCCGCAAGATGGTAAATCAGGCATTTGTCGTCCTGGCAATGAACGCAGGAATGGACAGCGTAATCCTTGACCCTCTGAATAAGGATATGAGAGGGTTGATCTATGCTACAGAAGCCCTTCTGGGTAATGACGAGTATTGCATTGAGTATATAACCGCCTACAGGGAAGGTGTATTCGGAATTAAAAAATAGGCACTTACATTAATCTTAATTAAAACAGGAGTAAATAGAACAATGTCAAAAATCGATGAAGTAAAAGCACAGGTAGAAGCAGGAAAAACAAAAGTGGTTCCGGGGCTCGTACAGGAAGCTCTGGATGAGGGCAATTCAGCCAATGCCATCCTTCAGACCATGATTGACGGCATGAAGGTGGTTGGAGACAAATTTTCAGCAGGCGAAATCTTTGTGCCTGAGATGCTTATCGCGGCAAAGGCAATGGCAAAGGGAGTCGAGGTACTCAAACCTCATCTTGCGGGAGAGGCTTCAAACTCACTTGGCACATGCATAATCGGCACGGTTGAAGGCGATCTTCATGACATAGGCAAGAATCTGGTTTCGCTGATGCTGGGGAGCGCGGGCTTTGACATGGTTGATCTCGGAGTTGATGTTCCCGCGGCCAAATTTGTCGAGGCAATAAAAGAAAATAAGAATGTGAAACTGGTAGCGTGTTCAGGACTTCTGACTACTACAATGGCAGCGCTGAAAGAGGCGGTGCAGACCGTCAAGGCCAGCGGATTGACCGGATTCAAGGTAATCGTCGGTGGAGCGCCGGTAACGCCTGAGTATGCGGCTGAAATAGGCGCGGACGCCTATGCTCCGGATGCGGGCGCCGCAGCGGAAAAGGCAAAAAAGATAGTAGCAGCGGCCTAAGACAATCCATAACATAATTTTTAAGGAGTATAAGGTGCTGACAAAGAGACAGAACCTGCTGGAGACGATTAGAGGAGGAAGCCCTGACAGATTTGTTAATCAATTTGAGGCATTTACCTGTCAGGACAGCTTCTTTGGAATGATATACGCGGATCCTGTTACAGCGGCCTCAGCGTTTCCCAGTCCCGGAGGCCAGGCGGTAAACAGTTGGGGTGTAACCATCAGTTGGCCTGAAAATGTGCCTGGCCCGTTCCCGGTGCATGATGATGAACACAAGGTGTTGAAGGATATCACAAGGTGGAAAGAGGTCGTAAAGGCTCCGAGACTGGATTATCCTCAGTCGGAATGGGATAAATACATACCCGCGGTGGAAGCGATTGACCACGAAAATGTATTTGCGACAAATTTTATTGCTCCCGGGGTCTTTGAGCAGCTTCATTACCTGATGGGAATGGATGACTGCCTGATCAATTTTTACGAAGAACCGGAAGCAATGAAAGAGCTTATTGACTATATTGCTGACTGGGAACTCGGGTACGCGGAACTGCTTTGCGCGAATTTTCACCCTGATGTAATCTTTCATCATGACGACTGGGGCAGCCATAAATCATCTTTTATATCTCCTCAAATGTTTGAAGATTTCATACTTCCGGCCTATAAAAAGATATACGGCTATTATAAATCCCACGGTGTGGAACTGGTTGTTCATCACAGCGACTCATATGCCGCGAATCTGGTGCCATTCATGATTGAAATGGGCGTTGATATCTTTCAGGGATGTGTCACGACCAATAATGTCCCTGAACTGGTCAGAAAATACGGGGGAAAGATCTCTTTCATGGGCGATATTGACAACGGCGTTGTTGACCGTGAAGACTGGACCCGGGAGCTTGTCGCCAGAGAAGTAAGAAGGGCCTGTGAGACAAACGGAAAATATTATTTCATTCCGAACCTCACAATGGGCGGCGCCGGGAGCACCTATCCGGGCGTCTATGAGGCCGTGTCGGAAGAAATCGACAAAATGAGCAAGGAGATGTTTTAAAAATTATAAGGACCTTAAAATAGGTCCGGTCTAATAAAACTGATGCACTCGTAAAAAGGCTATAAATATCTTTTTCTGTCATTCCCGCACAGGCGGGAATCTGTAAGTACTTGAAATTAATAGATTCCGTAATTCCCGATAACAGCATCGGGATTTTCAACAAGTTCCGGAATGACAAACCAGGGAAATCGACTTTTTACGAGTGC
>CAZJOB010000262.1:0-5392 GCA_964547435.1 uncultured Desulfatiglans sp.
TGGCGGGACAGGCAGAGGACGCAGAGTATATTTTATTTTGGACACTAATGGACAGTAATGATTATTAAAATAAATTTTATTCGCTTAAAACAATTTTGGGCCAGGTTCCTTTTGGCCATAATCCCGGTTATTCTGTTTTTTACTCTGCCCGGGGTTTCTTTTGCAGATAAAGAACCTGAGACCGGCAAAAATGATGAACAGATAAAACAGATAGAACAGGATCTTATGAGGGAAAAGGAAAAATATGAGAAATTCAATCTTAAGGAAATGGGCCTTCTTGAACAACTTGCTGAAATGGAAAAGGTTATAGTTGAAAAACGAATGATTGTTCAGCAAATACGTGATGAACTGAGTTTGAGCAGAAGAGAATTGAAAGAGCATCAGGACAGACTGGAAGATCTGGAAAAAAACCTCGCAAATATCGAAGATCTTCTCGCAAAAAGACTTGTTGCCTATTATAAATACGCTAAACGCGGATATCTGAAAATTCTGGCTTCAACTGAGGGATTCGATCAGTTAAATCACAATATGAAATATCTAAGAGTAATAATGGATAATGACAGGGAAATAATGGAAAGATTAGCCTATGAACAGTCAAACTATCGTCAGGAGGTCTCCTCAATTCAGGAAAAGCTGGCCGCTGTAGCTGAACTGGAGGATGCGGAAAAAAGCAGGCTTGAATCACTTAATGATGATCTGGAAAATAAGGTGATTTTACTATCAAAAGTGCATAAAGAGAAAGAGTTCTATGAGACTGCGGTCAAAGAACTGGAATCAGCCGCAAAAAATTTAAAAAATACAATAGTGAAGCTGGATAAGGTTAAAACAGTCGGCAGTGAATTGCCCTCCGGTTTTGAAAACGAGAAAGGCAGGCTGCCCCTTCCCTTAATCAGCGGAAAAATAAAGAGGAAGCAGGCCGGAGAAAATTCTTTTGCTTCACACAAAGGTATATATATAGAAGGCCAGTTTGGCGCCGATATAAGGGCGGTGTTCCCCGGAAGAGTGGATTACTCCGGCCAGCTTAAGGGCTATGGGCAGGTTATAGTATTAAATCATGGTGAAAGATATTTTACTATATATGCCTTTCTTCTTCACAGCGACAGGACTGAAGGGGAAATTGTGTCCGGAGGGGATCTGTTAGGACAGGTAGGGGAATCTGATCTGGTAACCGGCCCGGCCCTCTATTTTGAGATAAGAAATGGTGATAAAACTCTCGACCCCTTAAAGTGGTTAAAAGTTAATTGACGTTTCGAAAGCCGGTAGAGTAGAATGATTTTTTTGATATTTATCCAATTACAGGAGTATATGATGCAATCCCCACAGAAAAAAATAACCCTTAATACTGTTACTGTCTCCCTGCTCATTCTGGCAGTCCTTCTTTTGATTGGCAACAGGGGTAATGTTAAAGCTGATACCGAAGATATATATAAACATATCGAGATATTTACCGAGGTGCTCAAGCAGGTTGAAGACAACTATGTCGAGCAAAAGGATCCTCAGGAGCTTATACAGGGCGCTGTCAAGGGAATGATAGAGAACCTTGACCCCCATTCCTCTTTTATGACAAAGGAGGAGTATGATGATCTGATGATCGAGACAAAGGGTTCTTTTCAGGGTGTCGGCATGGAGATAACGTTAAAGGATAAAATCCTTACGGTAGTGGCGCCTATAGAGGACACACCTGCGGACAGGGCCGGAATCAAATCCGGAGACAGAATTTTAAGGATCGATGACAAGACCACCATGGATATGACAAGCACAGAGGCGGTTAAGTATATAAGAGGTCCCAAGGGCTCTAAGGTAAAAATCACCATTAGCCGTGAAGGAGTCGACAGACCTCTGATATTTGAAATAATCAGAGATGATATTCCTTTGATAAGCGTCAAAAGGCGTTTTATACTTGATCATGATATCGGATATGTGCGAATTTCCAATTTTCAGGAGAATACTACTGACGAGCTGATTGAGGCCCTCACCGCGATCGAGAATGAAAAACCATTGAGGGGGCTGATTCTTGATCTCAGGAATAATCCGGGCGGACTGCTGACCCAGGCTATTGGCGTAGCGGATGTATTTCTGGATTCCGGTATAATTGTCAGCACAAAGGGAAGAACCGGTGAACAGAATATGAAAGAACTGGCGACGAAAAATGGAACCGAGCGGAAATATCCGATTATTGTTGTTGTGAACGAAGGAAGTGCAAGCGCCTCTGAAATTGTGGCTGGCGCCCTTCAGGACAATAAAAGGGCCCTTATTCTTGGAACAAAGACCTTTGGAAAGGGCTCTGTCCAGTCGATAATTATGCTTTCGGACGGGTCGGGCCTGCGTTTGACAACTGCGAGGTATTATACTCCCAGCGGAAGATCCATTCAGTTAAGCGGAATCATCCCTGATATTGAGATCGATTATATTCCCCTGGAAGAGAAATCTCCCGATGAAACAGACCTGTTTTTTAGAGAAGAGGATCTTGAAGGTCATATGAAGAATGAAGATTTTACCAAACAGGAACCGGAAGAAACGAAACAGGAAGAATCCAAAGAGCCGGAAGATAAGACAGGGGATAATGATTCCGGCGGGCAGGAAACAGAAGACACGAAAGAAAAGGATTCGGATACATTGTTCAGGGAACAGCTTAATAGAGATATTCAGATTATTCAGGCTATTCAGATATTAAACTCCTGGAATGTGATTACTCAAATTACAGCGGTTCAGCCGAATTAATAATATGAAATGAAGCGGAAATTTTTAGTTTATTATTAATGGTAAAAAAAAGAACAGGCAAGAAGGGATCGCCAAAGAAAAAGATATTTGTATTTTCTCGAACCCGGATTATAACTATCGCATCCATTATAATCCTTGGTGTTATTCTCTATTTCTATTTGATCAGACCTCCAGGCAAGCCCCCGATTCCCCTGTATGAAGAGATACATTCCGAATCTGATGTTCTTGCTGATAATCTCATTCGGGTAGACCGGATGATATTTAAATGCTTGTATCATGGAGATGTGAAAGATAAGGATATCGTTTTTTCAGAAGTTATCACCAGACATAAAGGTGAACATGACTGGAATTTCACCGAAATTCTGGTAAGAATGCCGGACAGTGATTCGATTAGTAATCTCTCAGGGATAATCAGCAGGGAAATATATAAGTTAAAACCGAATGTCAGCCTCAAAAAGGAAATTTTATCTCAGAATCAGACAGTTTATCATGTTTATATCCGTGATCTTTATACCCATAGAATAAAACTGACAGTTGATTTTGAACAAAAAAAAGACCTGACATTCTTACCTGAAGTCGCTATTATCATTGATGACATCGGCTATGATCCCGACCTGGCAGCTTCATTTATGGACTGTGATTTGCCGATTGTTCTTTCCATCCTGCCGCTGGCCCCTCATTCAGCAGCTATTGCTGAACAGGCTAAAAGAAAGGGATTTGAACTGCTCCTTCACATTCCCATGGAGCCGAAAGATTACCCACGGGTCAATCCGGGTGAAGGCGCCCTGCTGGTTGAGATGGATGAGGAAATAATACGGAAACTGGTGAAGAAATACGCAAAAATGATTCCAGGCATAAAAGGCGTTAATAACCATATGGGGTCCTGTTTCACTGAAAAAAAGGATAAAATGAAATATGTCCTGGAGGAAGTTAAGTCCCTTGATCTATTTTTTGTTGATAGCCGCACGACAAAAAATACAGTGGCCTATGAACTGGCAAAGAGCATGGAAATATCTGCTGCTGAAAAAAGCCTTTTTCTGGACAATGATATTTCACATGAGGCAATAAAGTTTCAAATGGACCGGCTTTTGAGTATCGCAAGGCGTTCTGGAAGCGCTGTGGGCATCGGACATCCCCATGTTGAGACCCTGAAGGTGTTGAGGGAGTATGCTGATTTATTAAAAAAGGAATACAGAGTCGTGCCGGTATCAGTACTCACAAATTGATTTTATAAATATAAGGAGTAATAAATTGAGAGTCCCTTTATTGGATCTAAAAAAGCAATATGAACAGATTAAGCAGGAAATCAAAATCGCGGTTGATGAAGTATTTGAATCGCAGGTTTTTATTGGCGGCCCAAAGGTCGATGAGCTTGAGATGAAGTTGGCGGAATACTGCGGATGTAAATATGCCGTTGCTATTTCATCCGGAACTGACGCCCTTTTAATATCACTGATGGCAGCCGAAATCGGGTATGGTGATCTTGTAATAACTTCACCATACACATTTTTTGCTACAGCAGGATCGATCGCGAGAGTTGGAGCGGTCCCTGTTTTTGTGGATATTGATGAGGATACCTATAATATCGATCCTGACGAAGTGGAAAAGAAGATCCTTTCATTTGATGAAGACCAGAGGAAAAAGTTGAAAGCGATTATACCGGTTCATCTCTATGGGCAGTGCGCTGATATGGAGAGAATTCTCGAAATAGCCGCGAAGCATAATCTGATTGTAATAGAAGATGCGGCTCAGGCAATCGGAGCGGAGTACAGGTTCAGTAACGGAGAAGTAAAAAGGGCCGGGTCAATGAGTGACTATGGCTGTTTTTCCTTCTACCCGACCAAGAATCTGGGCGCCTTCGGTGAAGGCGGAATGGTGACCTGTAACGAAGAGAGACTCTACATACATCTGAAGACCCTGCGAAATCATGGGGATGTGAAAAGATATATTCATCATTATATCGGAGGCAACTTCAGGCTGGATGCCGTGCAGGCGGCTGTTTTGCTCGTCAAGTTGAAATACCTTGATGAATGGACCGATGCCCGGATCAATAACGCCATGACATACAGAAAGCTTATTAATGAGGCAAAACTAGGGGGTGTTATCCTGCCTGTTGAGAAAGAGAAAAGGCACATTTATCATCAATTTGTAATAAAAGCTGGTAATAGAAGGGATGCCTTACTTGAATATTTAAGAGATCACGGTGTGGGTTGTGAGGTATATTATCCGGTTTCGCTCCATGAACAAAAGTGTTTCGAGTATCTGAAACACAGAAAAGGCGATCTCCCCGTTTCTGAAAAAGCTACAAAAACTACTCTGGCCCTTCCTGTTTATCCGGAACTGACAGGCGAACAACAAAACTATGTCGTTGATATTATAGGTAAATTTTTTAATAAAAAATAAATAAAATTTTTTTAAATAAAATGAAAAAAATTGCTTGACAGGTTAAAGATAAAAGATTAGTTTACGGATTCTTCTTTTGAAGGAAACTTTAAAGAAACATATTGACAATGGACCTCAGCACAAAGTAGAATAAAGGTCTTCTTGTTCTTTGAAAACTAAATAGTGATACCGCTTGGGTCAAAGGAATATTCAGCCTTTTTAGGCAAATTATATAGTTTAATTGGAGAGTTTGATCCTGGCTCAGAATGAACGCTGGCGGCGTGCCTAA
>CAZJOB010000263.1:0-5391 GCA_964547435.1 uncultured Desulfatiglans sp.
TCTTTTGTTCTAATTTTTATCAGTATTTGTACCCACAAATTCTTATGAGGAGCCAAAATTTTTAACTCTGTGACTCTGTGAAAAATTATTCCCGGACAGATATGTCTTTTCATGTTGATTAATACTCACTCGAATCAAGTTCAGACAGCCTCTTTTTAGCAGGGTTATACATCCAATTAACCAAAGTCCCAGCGAAAAGCAGACCGGCAAAACCTGTCGCAAGGATAAAACCATATTTGGGATCACCGAATATATCACTGAAAACACCCATGGCCCATGGCCCGGCAGCAGCCGCAACGCATGTAAAAAACAGTATAACTCCGGCAACGGTCCCATGCTCTGTCTTCGGAAAACAGCTTATCCCCTTTGAATTAAGTGTAGGATAGATCATGGACATAAACAGTCCTGAAAGAGGAAGCAGCCATATGGCGTAAGCCAGGCCGCCAAGCATGGAGCCCATAAAGCAGAGAAAAATTGCAAGGCTGAAGAGTGCCATTACTGCTGTCCAGTTGAAATGTGCAAGCACCCATGCCCCCATAAAACGTCCGATGACCCGGAGAATAAAAAATATGGATGTAGCGTATGCAACAATAAGGGTAAAAGAACCTGAATATCCCTCAAAGAGTGTGGGCATCCATACATATATCGCGCACTCGGCTGCCACATACAGGAATATTCCCAGAGAAAACCCCAGGGCATAGGGGTCCTTCATCATGACAAAAGTTCTTTTCAGGTCTATGGGCTCATCCAGGGACTTGACGGTCTTTGGATATTTAACCGACACAGCGGTTATAATAAGCAGAACGCAGATAGTTCCCGCAATTATATAGATCCATTTCCATGAAAATCCGCCTTCAAGGAGCCAGGTGACTATTGCCGGCCCTATGATTGCTCCCACGCCAAAGAAACCTTCAACAGTGTTCATGGTAGCTGTATGCTCGGTTGTTGACCTGGAGATGTCGCCCACAAGGGCAAGGGCGCCTGTCTTGAATATGCCGATTGCCGCCCCGGAGACAACAAGCAGCACAATAAAAAACATAAAACTATTCCCTGCCGCAAAAAGGTAGGAGTTCAGGGCGAAAAGAATAAGACCTAAAATAATGGTTTTCTTACGCCCCAGACTATCTGCGAGGTATCCGAGAAAGATCCCCGCCAGCGCTATCGCAATCATATTGGCGTAATGAAACGCGCCGGCAGCGGCCATGCTTAGTTTAAACTCTTTTATTACTACAGGGATAATAAGGCCTACAGAGTCTGTAGTCATGGCAAACATCATGAACATCATATATGTAAGCCATTTGATGGCAGTCAGGTTGTGTTTTTGTGTTTCATGTGAATTCATGGGAATTCCTCTTAAAGGTTGTTAAAACAGGCGCAAGGTTCAGGGCACAGGGAAAACAATTCAAAATTTTTTAAAATTTAACTCCATACTCTAAATTCTCCTTCAGGTTCGAGCCGGTGATAACCGCAACAATAGTGGACAGATCCACATGCAGCATTACCCAGTTATCGCCCTGCACCCATTTCATCTCCAGCAGGTTCTTTTCCAGCGCCTCCACATGGAATTCGCCATTGAATGCAGGGTGACTGTTCCTTAGACGAATCAGTTCAATAAGCCTTTTTACAAGCGGCTTTTCCAGTGCGTTTTGAATTTCATCATCAGTGTAGTAGTGCCGGTTGATATCACGCCCGACCTTTGAACGTTCAAGAAGTTCCATATCATTTCTGCCGCCCAGAAGACCCACATAATATACCTGAGGTATGCCGGGAGCAAAAAACTGGATGGCCCTGGCTATCAGATATTCAGTTTCTCCTCCACCCAGGGCATCAAGAAATGTGCAGTTCACCTGGTAAAGATCAAGGTTATTGGCTGCGGCCCCGGTTGCCTTTTTACTCTGTCCATTGCTTCGTTTGTGGATGGTTTCCACGAGATTGTCTATTTCTTCCGGAGCAAGCAGTCCCGGCTCGCCGTTATCACCGGCGCCCGCGTCAATTACGCCAATACCATCATGAGTGTCTAATACTGTAACGGCATTTCGGGGACTGATGGCAAGCCACTTTGCCAGAGGGAGAGAATCGGCATTGAAAAGCGCGTGCAGCACAAGCGGCGGCAGGGCAAAATCATAGACCCAGTCAACCTGCCGCGCTATTTGAACCTGCTTGAGATAATGGCTGTGAATCTCCACAAGGACTTCTATGCCCAGGGTGTGAGCCTTTTTCGTAAGTTCGGAAATAAAGGTAAAGGTTTCAGGGATCATAAAGCAGCTTGTTCCGGGCTTTTTGATCGCGTAACCAACCGCATCGAGTCGTATCATCTTTACCCCGGCGGCCTGAAACTTTTGAAGGATCGAATCAAGATAGGCCTCTGCCAGAGGGTGGCGGACATCAATATCCACCTGTTCAGGGTTGAATGTTGTCCAGAACAACTTCCTTTCACCTGACAAAAGTGTGGCAGGAGCGAAAGGAACAGTAGGCCGCGGACGATATATGCTCAGGATATCAGATTCGGTTGCGCCATCGGGGAAAACCCGGTCAAGAGTAAGAAACATACCGGCATACCCGGATGCCTCTCCATTTTTTGAATAGTCAAGAAATTGCGGAGACGATGACGATACATGATTTACTATAAGATCCGCTACCAGTTCAACCGTGCGGGCCAGTTTACGTACATCCTCCCAGTCGCCCAGACGCGCGTCTGTCTGAGTATGGTCGATGGGATCAAAACCGGCGTCCGCTCCGTCTATAGGATGAAAAAAGGGCAGGAGATGGGCGCCGCCAAAGACCCTGGCGAGAGGTCCTTTTAACAGAGTATTCAGTTGATTGAACCCTCCGCCGGAAAGGCGGTCAACATAGGTTATGAGTTGAACCTGATTTTTCATGGTTTTCCTTTCCTTCAAGCACTAAATATTACATATTTATATTACAATCCCTAACAGATTGTTTTATCTATTGTCAATGCATTTTCTCAAAAGGTCGGCTTCCTGTATATAAACAGATCAATTAAATAGGAATTACAGTTAGTTACGTTTGCATGAATTTCAATAATATTCAGCAGAGTATGGTTTTTTGTCTATAATATCAACTCAAATTGTAATTACATTATTGCTTAATATGTAATATTTATATTCTTGACAATTAAGCACCCTGAAAGTAGTATCCCTGTGATCAGCAATTTTTCTGCTGATCTGCTTTTTACAGAATCGGGGTTTAAAAACGAGCAAAATATAATGAACTCGCAAAAAGTCGATTTTTCATGTATGTCATTCCGCGACTTGATCGCGGAATCCAGTATTTTGAGGCACTTATAGATCCCGGCCTTCGCGGGAATGACGCCTTCGGCTATTCTCGGACAGCCTCCTCGCCGTGTCGTTGCCGGATACAAGCTTACCCGCAAATGGAGGAGAGCCATGCCAGTTAATTTCAGATTATGCAATTTCGCTCTTTTAATAATTACACTCCTTATTTTATCTATTCTTGAAAACGATGCAGTTTATGCCGAACCAATAAAAACTGAAAGCGGTTTGATTCAGGGGACTTTTGAGGATGGGCTTAGAGTGTACAGGGGCATTCCCTATGCCGCTCCTCCTGTCGGGACCCTGCGCTGGAAGGCGCCCGAACCTTCGGCAAAATGGAAAGGCGTTAGGCCAGCGGATAAATTCGGACCGGCCGGCATACAATCCAATCCTGCGATTGCAGACCTTGCCCCGCCGGGTGAGGATTGTCTTTATCTCAATGTCTGGACACCCGCGAAAAGCCCTGAAGAGAAGCTTGCTGTAATGGTATGGATACATGGCGGAGGTTTTGTCGCGGGAGGGACAGCGGAAAGGCTCTACCACGGGGAGCATCTGGCAAAGAAGGGGGTTGTCTTTGTTTCAATAGGCTACCGGCTTGGAATCCCGGGTTTTCTCGCGCACCCTGCCCTGAGCGCTGAAAACGATAGACATGTATCAGGCAACTATGGCCTGCTTGACATGATTGAGGGTCTGAAATGGGTTCAGAGAAACATCGCCGCATTCGGAGGTGATCCTGGCCGCGTAACCATATTCGGTGAGTCTGCCGGCGCCATTGCAGTAAGCATGCTGTGCGCTTCACCTCTTGCCAAAGGTCTTTTTCACAGCGCGATCTCCCAGAGCGGAGGTTCATTCGGGCCGATCCGCTCCGGAGGCGGTCCCGGTGAAAATGTTCAGTCTCTTGCTGATGCCGAGATAGCGGGAAAAGAGTGGGCCTTAAAGGCGGGGGCCTCCACGGCGAATGAATTACGCCGGCTTCCGCCTGAAAAACTGATCACCTCAATGCCCGGCGAGGGCATAGCCTGGCCTGTGATGGATGGATGGGTTATTCCGGATGATCAGTACAGACTTTACGAGGCTGGAAGATATAATGATAACCCGATCCTGGTGGGATACAATTCAGATGAGGGAGCAGCTTTTCCGGGCGCGCGCACACCAGAGGAGTATATTGATAATGTGCGGGAACGCTATGGCAGATTCGCTGAAAAACTTATAGCTCTTTATCCTGCAGGAGAAGGAACCCTGGCTAAAACAGCGCGTGATCTCATGCGTGATACAGCCTTTGGCTGGCATACATGGTCATGGGCCAGACTGCAGACAAAAACCGGAAAATCAAAGGCCTTTCTCTATTATTTTGATCATCACCCCGAATATCCTGCCGACTCTCCCAGGGCAGGCTTTGGAGCCGCGCACAGCGATGAAATGCCCCTTGTATTTCACCAGTTCGGGCTGCCAGGCCGTCCCGATAAAAATGATATAGATACCGCAATGTCAAAAATGATCATCTCCTTTTGGACGAACTTCGCCAAAACCGGCGACCCCAATAGCCCCGGCCTTCCCCAATGGCCTGTCTACAGTGACGCAAAACCCGAGGCCATGCACTTTCTTCATGACAAGGCACAGGCTGGTCCTGTTGTTAATATGGAAGGATTAAAGGCGCTGGATGAATATTTTAAATGGCGGCGGCAATATCCTTGAGTGCATTGTTTTTGGCCGCATCGCTGGCGAGCACGCCGCAGCGGAAAAGCCGTGGGGATAATAGAGAATAAGGGTTCGAGGGGTCAAGGGATTTCAGACATCCCATAAAGAGACACTAATTAAAAAGGGGTCAAGAAATATGAATTTCATCAGAAAACACATTGTTTTTGTTGTCATCCTCCTTATATCGCTACTGGCCTGTTCTCAACCGATCGGCGACCGGAAGAATGTCGAGAAGTGGGTCTGCACATGGGCTACTGCCCAGCAGCTTGATGAGGTGGCGTTTCCCAAAATGACCCTGCCCCCCAATTTTAAAATGCCTGAACCGACCCCGCCGCCAAAACCCGGTGAACTCGGAAGCAATCCTTCCATATTTTATGTACCTTCCGACCTTAAGGATCGA
>CAZJOB010000264.1:0-5386 GCA_964547435.1 uncultured Desulfatiglans sp.
ATGAAGTCCTGAAAGCAGGCTCATAACATCATCACCATTACTTGAATCCAGGTTACCGGTCGGCTCATCGGCTAGTATCAGTTTGGGATTCCCCACAATCGCCCTGGCAACCGCCACCCTCTGCTGCTGGCCTCCTGAAAGCTGCTGCGGAAAATGGCTCTTTCTGTGGGTCATCTTCATCCGGTCCATTGCCTCATTTACCTTTTCCTTCCTCTCCTTTGCAGGGGTCTTGAGGTAGAGAAGAGGGAGTTCAATATTTTCATACACAGTAAGCTCATCAATAAGATTAAAACTCTGAAACACAAAACCGATATTTCCCTTCCTCAGATTCGCCCGCTGTCTCTCAGACCTACCTGCGACTTCATACCCCAGAAAGTTGTATGAACCTTCCGAGGGGTTATCCAGAAGACCAAGAATATTGAGCAGTGTGGATTTTCCGCAACCCGAGGGTCCCATAATAGCCACAAACTCCCCTTCATTAATATTCAGGTTTACGTTATCTAAAGCTGTTGTCTCCACTTCCTCTGTCCTGTAAATCTTCTTCAAATTGCTTGTCTGAATCATTTTAGTCTCCTTTGTCGATGTTGTTAGAATACTCAAAATTATAATAATTGAATTAACTTATGTGTTTTTATGAACAGGTCTACGGTACAAGGTTTAAGGTATAAGGTGTATTTCTTAAAGCCTTTCCGTATACCGTAAACCATAGACCTTATACCTTTCTTTTATCACTCATACCTCAACGACTTTACAGGGTCTTGCATCGCCGCTTTAATCACATGGAAACTGATCGTAACAAGTGCTATCACTATCGCTATGCACGCGGTAAATACAAATATCCATGGGTCAACAGTTGTCCTGTAAGGGAAGAGGCCGGAAAGGTATTCTCCCATTAAGTAACAGGCGATCGGCCATGTTATAATACTTGCCATAATTATCAGTTTTATAAAATCAAAGGACAGCTTACAGGTAATTTCACCCACAGAAGCGCCGTGGACTTTTCGTATTCCTATCTCCTTGGTCTTTTTTTCAGTGATAAAAGAAGACAATGCGAATAGGCCAAGACATGAGATGGAAATACAAAGATACAGGAAATAATTGAAAATAATAATCAATTGTTCTTCATTCATGTACTGGTTTTCTATTCTGTCTTCCAGATAGCTGTATTCAAAAGGCTCCAGGGGATAAATCTCACGCCATTTCGCTTCGAGAAAATTCATAGTTTTTTTTCGATTTTCAGGTTTTAATTTAATGCTGATAACAGGCATCACTATCTGGCTCGCATCAGTATCCAGGAGTACAACCTGTGGAGCTATTTCACTGTGCAGAGACTGGAAATGAAAATCTTTTAAAATACCAATTACTCTGACATTTTTTTCTTCTCCGACAATATCCAGTTGCATTCGTTTTCCTATTGCCGAATCACCCCACCCCATCTGTTTTACAAAGGTTTCATTAACAATAACTGCCGAATTTTCATCGGTCTCCATCTCCCGACTGAATGACCGCCCCTTCAGAATCTTCATCTGCATCAGGTCAACATAGTCATGGTCAACAAATGTATAGCGGAACATTTTATTTATCATTTCACCCTTTGAATCCTCTACCTTCCCCTTGGTAGCCCAAATACCAAGCGCTGCAGTTGAAACAGAAGAACGGGAGACAGAAAGTATGTTACTGTCGCTCCTGATCCCGTTCATAAAGGTGTTCGTCCTGTCGTTTTCACTTGAATCGCCCGGTGTAAGCTTTTCACTGCCCGGCATTATCGTAAGGATGTTCTCCTTATTAAAACCCAGGTCCATATGTCTGACATAATCCATCTGGTCATTGAGCAGCATTGCGCTTGTGATAACCGATATGGAGATAGCGAACTGGACAATGACAAGGATTTTTCTCAGCAGCCCTCTGCCAGTTTTCGATTTAACCTCCCCCTTAATGACTTCAGCCGGGTTATATGAAGACAGGGCAAAGGCCGGATAGCTGCCTGACAAAAGACCGACTGCCAGTAGGATAATTGCCAATCCTGTTAATACGGCCGGCTCTCTGAAGACACTAAAGACTATTTGTTTATTTGTGAGGCCATTGAATGGGGGTAAAAGAAGCTCTACAATTACGAGTGAAATTACAAGTGAGATCATGGAAATTCCCATGGATTCACTTAAAAAAAACCTGATAAGGGACGCCCTGCCCGCACCAAGAGTTTTTCTCACTCCCACTTCCTTTGCCCTGCCGGCAGATCTTGCAGTTGCAAGATTCATATAATTAATACAGGCAATTATTAATATAAATAGAGCCAGTGCGGATAGTATATAAATACGGATCAGTTTGGGAGACTCTACACCCGGAGGCGCCCCGGCCTGAAGATAAACCTTATTCAAAGGCACAAAAACAGGTTCCAGATCACTGTCGGTTTGTCTTCCAACTTCGGCATAGTATTTTTCTTTAAAACGATTTAAATCGGATGAAACACTTTCTATTGCAGCGTTTTCTGAAAGAAGGATATAGGTATAGGTAGATGCTATACGGGAGAAAAAAGCATCGGGAGTTCTATCATCCTGAAAATCTTCATTCCCGAATAATTCCTTCAGATTTTTTATACTTATCAGCGCCCTGTAACGCCTGAAAGAATTTCGCGGAAGATCTTCATATACGCCTTTTACCGTGAAGGCGCCGCTATTATTTCTTTTAATTATTTTACCGACCGGGTTTGCATCTCCAAAATATTTTTCAGCAAGAGAGCGGCTGAGTACAATTGTATCGGGAGAATCGAGAGCTATGTCAGGCGAGCCATAGATGAATTCAAAATCAAAGACTTGAAAAATATCCGGATCAGCATAATAAAGGCCATCTTCAGTAATAACTTCGCCCTTTGGTTCAATAAACTGAAGGCCTCCTGATCTGTATGTTCTGACACTTTCCTCTATAACAGGGTACTCATCTTTTAATGCCGGGCCTAATGCAAGTGGAGAATAGATACCGAACTTTTCTTCAGTTCCCGATTTGACACCTGTCTGAACCATATAAATTCGATCATGTTTTAAATGATATTTATCATAGGAAAGCTCATCCCTGATGAACAGGAAAAGCAGAATCACGCAGGCCATACCGATGGATAAGCCAAGGATGTTGATTGTAGAATAGAGCTTGTTTCTCAGGATGTTTCGTATGGCGATTTTTATATAGTTTGTTAGCATATATGACCCTAATGTACTTTTTGAATATCTTTAGCTGTTATTGATCTTCACGTTATTGTTGATACCGGTATACGGTATACGGTTTAAGGTAAAAGCCCTTCCCTTATACCGTACACCTTATACCGTGTTTATTTAAATGCCTTTTTAAATTTCATTCTTAATTGATAGTCACTATCCACAACGATCGATTCAAGCGTCTGAAGTCTTTTTTCAATTCTTTTTACTTCCGGATGATTTTCCAGTTCAAAGATACGCTGCCTTAGATCATTGATCTCCTGCTCGACAGCTTTTCCGGCTACATCAAAATGAGATGTCTGATACCTCTTTTTGATAACATCCTTAAAAGCGCCGATGATCACCAGAATGATTATGAATGTAAATATATCCATGCCTTCTTCTCTAAAAAACAAACATTTGACACCGGTTTAAAGGATGAACATCCACCATCGAACATTCAACATCGAACATCGAAAAAAAAACGAAAACCAAACCCGAAATCTCAATCTTCTAAAAAATGTAACTCCGACAAAAGCCTAAGCCTGAATTTACTTTATATAATACTGGATTCCGCGATCCAGCCTTCGCCAACCTCCGCCGCTAAAGCTTTGGAGGTCAGGATGGCTGCGGCCCGGCAGGCAAGTCGCGGAATGACAGCGTGAGTTGGATTCCTGAATCCTGGCTAAGCCAAGGCTACAACCCGGCAAGCAATTCGGGAATGACGACTTTTTTCTATTGAAAATTTAATATTGTTAAAACCTATTCATAATTCAAAAATAAATATTAAAGGTTATAGGTTATAGGTTATAGTTTACCTTTCTTGCTCTTAATCTTACTCTTGCTCTTGATCTCGTCTTTGCTTTTCCTAACAGCCTTCCCTGTCCCGCCGTAGCTTGAAGGTTTTAGCGAAGGCGGAAGGCTAAAATGCTTCAGCCTGCTTCATTCGTATCGCAGAGACTCAACCGGATTCGCCAGCGCCGCGCGGATGGCCTGGAAACTCACGGTCAGCAAGGCGATGAGCAGCGTGAGGGACCCGGCAACTACAAACAGCCACCAACCGATATTAATCCGGTAAGCGAATTCTTCCAACCATTTATTGATGGCATACCAGGCGAGGGGCCAGGCGATAAGATTAGCCAGCAAAACCGGTTTGGCAAAATCTTTGGAAAGCAAAGCGAAAATACCGGGCACCGAAGCGCCGAGTACTTTCCGAACCCCGATTTCTTTGGTTCGCTGCGCAATAGTAAAAAAAGACAATCCGAACAGCCCGAGACACGCCAATAACACCCCCAGGAAAGTAAAGAAACCTAATATTACGCCGAAGCGCTGTTCTGCCCGGTATTGGCGGTTAAAGTATTCATCCAAAAAGAAGTGGTTGAATGAATTGCCGGGGTAAAATTCCAGATAGGTGTTTTTCACTTCCGCAATGGTTTCGGCAATGTCCTGGGGTTTTATTTTGATAAAGAAAAAATTTTGCGTCGAATACAACGGCCTAAAAATAATCGGCTCTACCGGCACGTGCAAAGATTGTTGATGATGATCCGCCACCACCCCGACGATTTCCCAGTCTTTGCCATCAAAACGCAGTTCCCGGTGAAGCGCCTTTTCCGGGTCGCCGAAACCCAGCAATTGCACGGCATGCTCGTTCAAGACCACTGATTTGATGGCATTGTAATCAAAATTATGATCTGCCTGTTCAAATCCTCTCCCGGCCAGCACCGGCATCCGGAAGGTTTCAAAGAATTGATAATCGACCGCAATTTCGCTGGTGGTGTACTGTTGTTCCGTGTCGCCGCCTTTTCTTTGAACACCGAAAATCCGCCCGGTTCGAAGGCCGGGCAAGCGCTCCGAGGCAGTCACATGGCTGATTGCCGGATACCTCAACAGTTCGGTTTTGAAGCTGTTGATGTTATCATAATAAGTGGAATCCCAGGTGGTCAAGCGCGGGCCCTGCACCACCAGGGTCTGGTCAATGTTCATTCCCAGGTTCCCGTGCAGCATGTAATCAACCTGCAAATAGACCGCGCTAGTCCCGGCGATCAATACGAAGGACATGACAAACTGGAAAACCACCAGCCCTTTTCTTAACAAATGCCCGCGAGGCGAACGCGCCAGGTTGCCCTTCAAAACCGAATTCATACTAAGAGAAGCGATAACAGCGCCGGGGTATAATGCCGAAGTTAGGGTGCCAAGCA
>CAZJOB010000265.1:0-5358 GCA_964547435.1 uncultured Desulfatiglans sp.
ATTCGGTGCGTTAACCTCCTTAGCTTGACGCCTATGCGCCTGCGCGGGAATGACGTCTTTGGGACTTTTTATGGTTTTATCCATATTAAAATACTCGATGAAATCCGGCTCAATGCGCAGGGTTATTGCATCCGGTCTGAATGGTTTTTTCACCCTGCACCCTGCGCCCTGCGCCCTGCGCCATCACCCTCACTTCCCTTATCAGCACCTCCGCGAGCCTGTTTTCAGGGAGTTTTTCAACCACTTCCCCTTTTTTAAAAAGCACGCCCTGCCCTCTGCCTCCTGCGATTCCTATGTCGGCCTCCTTTGCCTCGCCCGGCCCGTTGACCACGCAGCCCATAATGGCCACCTTCAGGGGGGCCTTTATATCCGCCAGCTCCTTTTCAACCCTGTCCGCTATAGCGAACAGGTCTATTTCACATCTTCCGCATGTGGGACAGGATATGAACTCAATTCCCCTGTGTCTGAGGTTTAGTGCCCGCAATATCTCGTAGGCGACCTTTACCTCCTCGACAGGATCCCTTGAAAGGGACACCCTTATTGTATCGCCTATCCCCTTGAACAGCAGGATGCCTATTCCCATAGAGTTCTTGACCGTGCCGGAAATAAGGGTTCCTGCCTCTGTGACACCCAGATGAAAGGGGTAGTCGACCTTTTCACTCAGCAGTTCATGGGCTTTTATGGTATTAAGGACATTGGAGGATTTAAGGGATATCTTGATGTTCGTAAAATCCAGTTCCTCGAACAGTCTTATATGTTCAAGGGCGCTTTCAACCATGGCTTCAGGCGTAGGGTGTCCGTGACGTTCAAGGATCTCCTTCTGAAGAGACCCGCTGTTTACCCCTATCCTTATGCACGTGTTATTACGCCTTGCCTCGTCCAGGACCATCTTGATCCTGTCCCTGCCGCCGATATTGCCGGGATTTATTCTTATTCCATCCATACCGGCCTTGATGGCGCCGATTGCCAGACGATAGTCAAAATGTATATCACCGATTAGAGGTATATTAACAGCCTCCTTTATATGGCCCAGAGCCCGCACCGCTTCTTCATCAGGCACAGCCAACCTGACAATCTCGCATCCTGCGTCCTGCAACCGGTGAATCTGTCCAACTGTCGCGCGAACGTCCCTGGTGTCGGTATTGGTCATAGACTGCACTGACACAGGCGCGTTCCCGCCTATAGGGAAATCACCCAGTAATATTTGCCTGCTTTTTCTTCTGGCCTGATGACTGAACAAATTATCTTCTCCTTAAAATTGACGAATTCGTAAAAATCTTATTTATACCGCTTCGCGGCAACCTATTAGAAACGAAGTCTTTTAAAATCTCCGCGAAACGTCACATTGTAAAAATTAACCGTAGGGGTCGACCTATGTGTCGGCCCGCCATGGGTTGCTTATGGGCGCATACCGGGCAGACACACAGGTCTGCCCCTATAGTTTTGGCTTTTCCGTATACCTTTTACCTTAAAGCAAGCTTATACCGACGCACGATCACTATGCGCCACAAAGTTGCTTTTGACTTCCTTGGAAGTCGGATTTTCGTGTTTGTCATCCTGTGACTTGTTGAAAATCCCGATGCTGTTATCGGGAATTCCGGAATCCATTTATTTCAAGTAATTATAGATTCCCGCCTGCGCGGGAATGACGTTTTTTTGACTTTTTTACGAGACCATCAAAATTCGATATCCAACAACATAAATTCGGTCAGCATGTTCTGTCAATTAAAATAGTTTTTTATTCATCAATTATTGAATGCACTCGTAAAAAGTCCAACAAATGTCATTCCGGCGAAAGCCGGAATCTATAAGTGCCTTAAATCACTGGACCCCGGCTTTCGCCGGGGTGACGAAATAAGGTGATTTTTGAATTTTTACGAGTGCAACATTACTGAGTGCTTTACAAATGAAAAAAAACGAATTATTCTGCCGCTTTGCTTTTAAAGGAGATTGAATAGATATGTCAGCAGCAAAGAAGATACAGGCAGCTATCAAGAAATCATCGTGGATAAGAAAGATGTTTGAAGAGGGCACGAGAAGAAAGGCGATCTATGGTGAGAAGAATGTCTTTGATTTCAGTATCGGAAATCCGAATGCCGAACCGCCTGCCGAATTCAAGATCGTCCTGAGGGGATTGCTTGATGACACCTGCGAGGGCAGGCATTCATATATGCCGAACGCGGGATATCCTGAGACCAGAAAGGCAGTGGCGGATTATCTGACCGCGCATAGTAACAGGACCTTCACAACTGATGACGTGGTGATGACCGTGGGGGCCGGAGGCGCTATTAATATTGTTCTGAAGACCATCCTTGATCCAGGAGATGAGGTAATAATTCTCACCCCCTGTTTTATGGAATATAATTTTTATATAGATAATCATCAGGGTGTTTCCAGGTTAGTGGATACATGTGATGATTTTTCTCTGAATATAGAAAATATCAGACAGGCCCTTACGCAAAAGACAAAGGCGGTTATTATCAATTCACCCAATAACCCGACAGGAAAGGTTTACACTCATGAGGAACTTTTTGAACTTGCAAAAGTGCTTGATGAGTTCGGGAAAAAGAGGGGTGAGCCTGTCTATATTATCTCGGATGAGCCCTATAGAAAGATAGTATATGATGTCGAAGTTCCGAGCGTCCATGATATCTATAATGAGAGTTTTGTAGTAACTTCCTTTTCAAAGGACCTCTCGCTTCCGGGTGAAAGGATAGGATACGCGGCCCTGAATCCCGACATGTCGGACAAAAAGGTAATTGCAGCGGGAATGATCTTTGCCAACAGGATTCTGGGTTTTGTGAACGCGCCCGCCATGCAGCAGAGGGCGGTTACCGGCCTGCTGGACAAGAGCATAGATGTGTCACTCTACAGGAAGAAGAGGGATCTGCTATGCGACGGGCTTTCTTCCCTGGGCTATGATTTTATTCTGCCTCAGGGCGCCTTCTACCTGTTCCCAAAATCCCCGATTGAAGATGATATACAATTCGTGTCAATACTGCAGGAGGAGAATATTCTTACAGTGCCGGGAAGCGGCTGCGGCAGGGCGGGTTATTTTCGAATAGCCTATTGTGTATCCGATGCAACAATAACCGGTTCGATGCCCGGTTTTGAAAGGGCTATTAAGAAATGCGGTAAATTATAGGAGGGCGGAATGTATTCAAAGGTGATATCACTCAGGTTTCCAAAAAAGGTGGTCAATGAACCTATTGTCATGAATCTGGTCAAAAAATATGATCTTACCTTTAATATTCTGAAGGCAACCATATTTCCCAGAAAAGAGGGCCTGATGGTCATGGAATTAAGCGGCCATAAGGTAAATTTTCAAAAGGGCCTCCGGTATCTCAAAGACCTGGGAATCAAGGTTGAAGGGATAGGCCAGGATATTCGAAGAGACGAAGATCTCTGTTTCCAGTGCGGGGCATGCACGGCTGTCTGCCCGACAGGAGCTCTTTATATTAAAAGACCGGAAATGAGAGTGATATTTGACTGGGAAAAATGCAGCGCCTGCGAAATGTGCGTGGCTGCCTGTCCGGCGAGTGCAATGATAGTAAAATTTGACAGGAGCCTGCTGGCATAGCCTGTTTCTTTGCCACTTTCCATGGAAGAAAAAACCTGCAAAATAATAACCCTGGGCTGCAAGGTCAACCAGTATGAATCAGCGGCCCTCGAAGAGCGTCTTTTGTCTGAAAATTGGCGTTTTGCCCTGCCTGATGAAGCGCCTGATCTTACCATCATTAATACATGCATAGTAACCGGAAGGGCCTCCTATCAATCCAGACAGGAGATCAGAAAGGCGGTAAGAGAAAAAAGAGATGGAATAGTAGCGGTCACGGGCTGCTACCCGCAGGTGTTTTATGAAGAGATTTCAGGGATAGAAGGTGTTGATATCATAATCGGCAATGCCGGGAAGTCCCGGATTCCGGATCTATTGATAAGACATACTGAAACCGGTGAGAAGCTTGTTGATATTGCCGGCTTTGGAAAAGGCATGCCCTTTGAGCCTCTTACAGTAAAGGGGTTTGAAAACCGCACAAGGGCCTTTCTGAAGATTCAGGATGGATGTGAATCCTTTTGCAGCTACTGCATTGTCCCCTTTGCCAGGGGGCCTTTAAGGAGCCTTCATCCGGACAGGGTTATAGATTCACTGAGGGAGTTCGCCTGCGGGGGTTATAAAGAGGTGGTCCTCACGGGGATACATCTGGGTAAATATGGGGCAGAGTCAGGCAACCCGAATGGACTGGAAAAACTGCTTGTCAGGATAGGAAAAGAGAGACTGAACCTGAGGGTGAGACTCAGTTCCCTTGAACCCATAGAAATAACTCACGATCTGATAGATATGGTCGCGGGCAGCGAATGGCTGTGCAGGCATTTTCACATACCCATGCAAAGCGGTGACAAAAATATCCTCAAAATGATGAACAGGCATTACAGTCCCGATGATTTCAGAAGGCTTGTCGAATCAATCCATAAAAAGATACCCGTGGCGGCAATCGGCGTGGATGTAATAACCGGATTCCCCGGTGAGGATGAAAATGCCTTTGAGAACAGCCGTTCACTTATTGATGATCTTCCAATATCTTATCTCCATGTCTTTCCTTTTTCACCAAGACAGGGTACGCCTGCGGCCGGGTTTTCAGGGCAGGTAAACAGCAGGATTATCAAAGAGAGGGCTCAGATTCTTAGAGACCTTGGCAAGAAAAAGAGAATGAAATTCTATGAATCATGTCTGAATAAGGAATTTACTGTCCTCACCGAAGGGTGGCATTCAGAGGAAAAAGGGATTATGAATGGTTTAAGTGACAATTACCTGCCTGTGATTTTCTCTTCGAATGTTTCGGTAAAAAATGAGCTGGTAAGATTGGTCATCGAAAAGGTGGAAAATGAAAAGGTGGTGGGCAGGGTTATTCGATGCGGGCAAGGTTGATGGGTTCGTAAAAAGTCGATTATCTTTGTTTGTCATTCTGCGGCTTGACCCTGACAACTACCCAAAAAACGGCTTGATCTATTTCACATATGCCAAGGTATTATATCGTAAACTTCAGTATAAAGAGCAGCGATAAAATAGAAAATATCTTTTTCTCCAACGTGGGGTTTTATACCCCACTTAAAATGGTCAGGAATAAATCCTGACCCTACGAAAACCTTAAAACTTTAAAATAGTAAGAATACTCGTCATTATATTTATTCCTTTTTGTGCTTAAGTAGACCATGTCAAGCCACAAATACTTCAAAGAATGATTTGTTCGGCAACATTTTGGGTAGTCGTCAGGGCTTGAGCGGGGAATCCAGTCAATTCAGGCACTTATAGATTCCCGCCTGCGCGGGAATGAGTGTGAACCGAAGTGATATTGAGCT
>CAZJOB010000266.1:0-3424 GCA_964547435.1 uncultured Desulfatiglans sp.
GCGATTTTGTTTTTACTGTTTTTCTCAGGTCTGTGTGTCGCTTTTGAGAGACCGCACAAGATGCCTCAGATTTCAAAGGCCCTTTTTGGCCTGGGGTTATTATTCTACGGACTCAACATGATCAAAGCCGGCGCCATACCTCTGTCAGAAAAGGAATGGTTTCAATCCCTTCTGCTATTGAGTCAGTATTCTCTCATGATCGGTTTTGTTGCCGGCGCCCTGCTGACCATGCTGATTCAGTCATCGGTCGCTGTGGTTATTCTGGCAATAACCTTTACCCATGCGGGACTTTTGACCATTGACCAGACAATATTTGTGATCCTGGGCATTCATATAGGCTCTTCAATGATCAACTGGATACTCGGGAGCAATCTCAGAGGGACCCCGAAACAGCTTGTAATGGGGCAGGCCTTTTTCAATGTAACTGGCGTGGGTGTAATGATTATCCTGTTCTGTCTTGAACATTATGCCGGAATTCCCACTATAAAGGCCGCTGTCGCCCTTATCTCGAACAACGCGGATCAACAGATGACCTATGTCTGTACCATGCTGAATCTTCTTGCAGCAGTAATTCTTACAAACAGTCTGGCTCCCTTTGTCCGTTTCCTGGCAAAATTCTGGCCTCCTACGCAGGAAGAGGAATTTTCCAGGCTTCAGTATCTTCAGGATCAGGTAATGCATGATCCGGATACAGCCCTGGAACTGATTCAAAAGGAACAGATGAGGCTGTGCCGGCGTTTCCCTCTCTATATAGATGAAATCCGCAGAACTGATGCAAATTTGAATAACCTGACAGCATATCACAAGGCATTTTCATCGATCTCAATCGAGATAAAAAGTCACCTGTCAGATATTATGAAATCCGATATAGACCCGATTCAATCGGAAAGATTTCTTAATACTCAAAATCAGCAGGATCTCATAATCTCACTGGAACAGACCCTTTATGATATCTCTCAACTTATAATTGAATGGAATGCCCCGGATAATATGCAATCCATGAAAACGGTTCTCGTCGAGCCCCTTGATTTTATCCTGCTGACCTTTATCGATACTATAGAGGATCGTTCTTTGAATGAAATAGAGATCCTTTTATCACTGACAGATGACCGGAGTAAATCACTGCAGAAACTGAGGCATTCATTTCTCACATCCGGTCTGTCGCTGGAATATAACGACCGGCAGAAATTTATGCAGATCACAAGCCTGTTTGAACGGGCTGTCTGGCTTTTTAACAAACTCGGCCTGCTTCATAAATCCTGATCTCCGGAAAGTGTGAAAAGGGTAGAGAACATCTTTTAAATTTCATTTACGTTCAAAAAAGCCTGTGGTATTAAAATGAAAAACAAAACTTCATATACTCCATTTCTAAAGAAGAGGATCGCAGATCATGACTGACAAAAAAGAATCATTTGAGAATATCGAACCAGGGCAGCCCTGGGAGGTGCTACGGTTTCAACCGGAGGACGCAGAAGGCGTGGCCAGACTTTTCAAAGCCGGCTATGGTGAGGGATACCCCGTTCGGACCTATATAGAACCTTTACTCCTTATTCAGGAAAATGAGGCACTGAGGGTGATCTCCAGCGTAGCCAAAACTCCAAAGGGAGAAATAATAGGCCATTCATCTATCTATAACAGCGCACCCCATTCAGGGGTTTATGAATCAGGATCAACTTTAATTCACCCCGACTACCGGGGAAGGATAAAACTGTTTCCAAAGCTTATGGCTCACAGTCTCGATCTTGCAAAGACAATTCCTCAGGTAGAGGTCGTGTTTGGCGAACCGGTCTGCAATCATACCACAATGCAAAAGTTTGGCATCAAACTTGGGTATATCCCGACAGCGCTGGAGGCAGATCTCATGCCGGCAGAGGCATATGAAAAGGAAAAAGACGTGACAGGCCGGGTCGCGACTACCCTCGCCTTTATGATTTATCATCAGTTGTCCCACAAGGTCTATTTGCCCGAAGCCTATGCGAAGGTACTCCCCTTTTTCTATAGAGGGGTGGATCAGGAACGTGAGTTTATTGTGTCCGATGAGGAAGTTCCATCACCGGAAACCTCGGATATCAACCACCAGATCTTTGAATATGCCCAGGTCGCAAGGATTGCAGCAAGGTCCGTAGGCTATGATTTTTCAGAAAGGATGAAGTCCCTTGAAACAATGTTGGGAGACAAGGGAATCATTGTCTATCAGGTATGGCTTAATCTTGCTGACCGGAAAAACAGTCATGGGGTGGATATATTGAGAAAGATGGGGTATTTCCTGGGAGGCGTCCTGCCGCACTGGTTTGGAACTGACGGGCTTCTGATGCAAAAGATTCTGAAAACGCCGGACTGGCAGGGTATTCACGTGTATGGAGAGAGGTCCGAAGGAATACTGGAAAGGGTGCATGCCGACTGGGAGCGGTCCGTGAAGGAGTCCCATTAGAGCATGTTTCCGGACACCTCATCCACGTACAAATCCCGGCGTGCAATCCTATTGTGAACAGAGGATTGCACCAAAACAATTTATTGGTACCAGTTGATATCCGGAAACAGGATTTTTTTGGCCCTTAAAACACGTTATGGTTGAACCGGTCTACTGTTTCAAAACCCAGGTGATTCTGCTGCAAGTAGGTGATGTTCAACTGCTCACGGGCAGCGACTTCCTTTGCGTACTCAATTGACCTCCCCGAGAAATCAATACCCGTCACATGCGCCCCGCAGTTAGCTAAACGCGCGGGTGTACAATCCCGGACCGCAACCAAAATCGGCTATGTCATTTTTCCTGCCGATGTTAAACTCAGATGCGATCCATTCTACTGATCTATGGAAAAATTCCGCGTTTCGCGAAAAAACATCGATCTCCTCATCAAAGTGGAAAAAGAGAAATGGCAGTAACTTGTGGACATTGCCGGAAAAAAATATTTTTATTGACAAAGAACATAGAATCTGTATTCTTGTTTTAAAATTTTATTCGTTTATTGGATCAAATTTTAAATTGGACTGAAATCAACTGATTCCTGATATTCAAAAACAATGCCACTGGTCATAGTAATATCATATACGATGACATGGATTGTTGCTTCAGCTCTTACTGGTTAGAAAATTTCATTTTCCATTCAGTCCCTTTTATAAAACAAGTATTTCTATCATATCGGTTCAATAGGGTTTTAGTTTTTAAATTTAGAACACCCTTAAAAAGCTTCTTTATTCTAAGAATTATGAGGTTTATCCCGGTGGATGTCTTTTTTTTAAAAATTTTAACTAATAGGAGGGAAAGGTAGATATGAAGGAATACAATCAACTATCAAAAGTAATAAGAAAATCAATCCCTTATCTTGTGCTTTTGCTTTTCGGCCTGATGCTGTTGGGCAATCCTGTTTTTGCTCAAGATGACTCATCAGATGAAGACGGATTTATGCTGGAAGAGGTTACTGTG
>CAZJOB010000266.1:3434-5357 GCA_964547435.1 uncultured Desulfatiglans sp.
TTCGCGTATTAGGACCAGCGGCATGGACACTCCCACACCGGTCACAGTGATAGTGCCGGATGAGATCAGCATCACATCTCCGACCACAATGATTGAGGGACTGGCAGAATTGCCGATGTTTTATAATTCAAACACTACACAGAACACAGGCGGTTTTTTCGAAACTCCCGGTGCCGGAACCTTGAATCTGCGCGGGCTTCAGGGCAAGCGTACACTGACGTTGCTGCATTCTCGCCGGGTGGTTCCGTCTACCATATTTGGGGGGCCGGATATAAATATTTTTCCCGAACTTCTGCTCAGGTCATTTGAGACGGTAACCGGCGGAGCTTCAGCGCAATATGGCACTGACGCTGTTGCAGGTGTTACCAACTTTATTCTGGATACCGATTATGAAGGGATAAAAGGGCATGTGCAGATGGGTCAAACCGAGAGGGGCCATAATGATAACTATGAGGTCGCAATCGCAGGCGGTTTTGCATTGACCGATATGACCCGCGTGTTGTTTTCAGTGGAAAAAGCCGCTCAGGACCCTATCTATGGCGACAAGCTTAATGAGTATGAATGGTATGATTCTATCGGCCTGGTTCCAAACCCGGATGCCAACGCAGGAAGTACTCCCGACAACCCTTTTTATATACCGGTACACAAACTATATAGTACTACCAGCTCAATCAATGGAATCTTATACTCAGGTAATCGTCCTGTTTATACTTTTGATGATGCAGGCAATGCTGTTCCCTGGGTAGCGAGCAACGGGATTTGTAATGGCGGGTTATGTAGCACACCCAATGCTGATGGATCCGCTAAGGACAGCGCCCCCTGGGATTCTACCACGATAACCCCTGAGTCCGGCAGAGAAAATTACTTTGCATATATTGAGCACGACTTCAGCCACAAGCTTAAAGTCTACGGCCAGGCCATGCTTGGAAAAGCACATTTCGTTAATAAAAACTTTGGCGGAATATTCTCTAATTATTTTGGTAATTATTGGGGTGCCTTCACAATCTATCGTGAAAATCCTTTCCTGCCACAGGAAATACAGGATTATATGGATACCAATAACCTGACGAGTATGAAATTCGGCAGAAATGGCGGTCCCGAGGATATAGGTTTTGATGCCTACACTGAACAGAGGACAAAGTCCCTGTCTCTGACAGCCGGCTTTGAATATACAGTAGGCGCCGGTTTTTTTGATGATTGGCTGGTAAAAGGTTACTTTCAGTACGGCAATACCGATGTAAAGGCAATCCAGCGCGGCGGCATTCGTCTTGACCGGATCTATCTTGCCGCGGATGCGGTTACCGATCCCGTTACAGGACTTCCCGCATGTAATGTGGCTGTCACAACCAGAGGCACGGCGGACGAGATGTACCAGGACTGTGTACCTATTAATCTTTTTGGCGCGGGGCAAGCCTCGGCAGAAGCTGTTGACTGGGTAACCGGCTTTGAACCCGGAGTTCAAATGAATGTGAATGGTTTTCTTTCTGCAACTGAAAGCATACCCTACAGCTATGTTACAAGTGGGAATAAGCAAAGGATCATTGATATTGATCAGACTGTATTTGAAATTTCAGCAGATGGCGAGCTTTATAAAGGCTGGGGCGCCGGTCCCATCAGCATGGCCTTTGGTTATAACTATCGTGAGGAATCCTTTACTCAGGTAGTGCAGACAGGTCCAGGAGGCAATGTAAATGTCGATCCTACCTATCGCCCCGTACTGGCTACCAATCCGGCGCTGGGTATTCGCGGTGTGGCCTTCGGTAATGTGGCTTCCGGCAACATTGTTGAAATACAGATGTCAAACGTGCCGTTTGCCCGTGGCGAACAGGATGTGCATGAGATATTTGATGAAATACTGGTTCCCATAATCTCTGATCTCCCCTTTGTAAAACAGTTAAACTTTAGTGGCGCTGCCCGCCTGGC
>CAZJOB010000267.1:0-880 GCA_964547435.1 uncultured Desulfatiglans sp.
TGACTGGCCTGGGGCCTCAGCTTTGAATAAAAGTCCATGGTAAAAAGTGTTGAAGAGGCGTTAAAAACCCCTGCCAGCGAGCTCATCAGGGCCGCCAGAAGACCGGCCACAACAATTCCGCGAAGCCCAATCGGGAGAACATTGGCAACCAGAAGCGGAAATGCCTTTTGTGCGTTGTCCCGAATCAGTTCTGTTCCGCTTCCGAACAATTCGGCCTGAATCCCGGGCATCTTTCCGCTTGATGCCAGGGCAAAGGCGATCATTCCGGGAATAATAAATATGATTACAGGCAAAAGTTTCAGAAAAGCTGCTGCGATTGTGCCTCTGCGGGCCTCTGTTTCGTTTGGCGCTCCGAGCATGCGCTGAACAATATATTGATCAGTACACCAGTACCACAGGCCGATTATCGGCGCGCAGAAAAGCATGCCCAGCCAGGGATAATTGTCATTAAAATACCATGCCATACGTCCGGCCTCTCTTACTGGAGCCCAGGTGCCTTCCACACCTGCGGGCACGAGCGGTTTCCAGAGATTGAACATCTCGGAGCCCGCGATGGTCCTTAATTCCTCCCAGCCGCCCAATGCCTTTAACCCGAATATGGTGACAAGGATGGAACCGAATATCAGTATGACAGTCTGAAGCGCTTCCGTGTATGCAACAGCCCTCAACCCGCCCATAATGGTGTAGATGCCTGTGAGCACGATTACCAGTATTGAACCGACCCAGAAGCTGTCCATTCCCAGGAAGTTCATATCAGGCAGAAGAACGCTGAAGACGATACCGCCGGCAAAGATGCCGACAGCGATTTTTGTCAGGATATAGGCGATTAATGAAATAACCGATAAGACCGTGCGCGCGGCCGGAGAGAACCTGCGTTCCA
>CAZJOB010000267.1:890-5355 GCA_964547435.1 uncultured Desulfatiglans sp.
GGTAAAGACCTTTGAACGCATGTAAAAGGGCGCCATAATCCAGCCAAGAACAAGCAGACACCAAGCGTGCAGTTCATAATGGGCCATGGCAACGCCGTCTGTGGCCCCGGAACCTGCCAGTCCGACCAGGTGCTCGGAGCCGATGTTGGATGCAAAAATCGATGCACCGACTATAAACCAGCCCAGATGACGTCCGGCCAGAAAATAATCCGTGGAGGTCTCCTGGCGCTTTTTAATAACCCACCAGGCCAGCCCCAGAATAATCAGAAAATAAGCTGCAATTATGATCCAGTCGATAAAGTGTAATGAACTCATATTCTCTCCTTTCTGATGGAAGGTGTAGCAAATTACGCAGAAATATACTTTTTTGATTTTGATTAATCAAGCACTGATTCGTTTCATTTTATCAAAATGTCAAAGTAGCGAGGTTGATGTCAATAAAAATTAAAAGACTTAGACAAAATTTGTTTACCATAGATTGCCACGAAACGGCATAAAAAAGCTTTTTACGAGATCAACAACTCTGTTGCACTCATAAAAATTCCCTAAATCGTCATTCCTGCGGGAACCTATAAGTAGCTAAAAACACTGGATTCCCGCCTTCGCGGGAATGACAGAAAAAGCTAAAATCGACTTTTTACGAGTGCAGCAAATTGGGGAAAAAATCATTTGCGATGAAGACGGATTTAAATACAGAGACAGGAAACAGCGGTCACATCAGAATCAGGCATAAATTGTGCATATTTATAAGTTAATAATGAGGTGGAAGTCCAATTTAGGTAGTGTCCATCCAGAAACGGCAAAATCCTGGATGATGCTTTCAGCGGTCAGCATTCAACTAAGTCCTTGTTTATAGGGCCTTAAGCTGATCTGCCTTCGCACGAGGCTATGGCGGGACAGGTAGCTGAAAGCTGACTGCTGACAGCGTCCATCAAAAACTTTATGTTTTTGGATGGACACTAGTAGGCTATCCGAGAATAGCTCAGGGTGTCATTCCCGCGAAGGCGGGAATCTATAAGCGCCTGAAATGACTGGATTCCCGCCTACGCGGGAATGACCAAAAGGTGAAACAAATGCATTCTCTGACAGCCTCCTAGGTAATTTTTTAAAGATATAAGTGGATTAATAATCGTTTATCTATTTTTTATTTTATCATTTGTCAGAAAAAGCCGATATAGCTGGATTAATATAAGTTTCTTAATAATAAACAGGAGGACAAGATGAAAGTCAAAATAATCGTTTTTATCATGTTGTTGGGCATTATCCCAACATTTTGTCTGGCGGGCGATGTCATTGTTATTGTCAATCCGTCAGTGCCCGAATCTGCAATAAGCAAGCCGGATGTAAGTAATATATATCTGGGAAAGAAGACATCATGGAACGATGGAAGCACTGTAAAGTGTGTTGTTCTTAAAGGGGAAACCCATAACGCCTTTTTGGAGAACTATGTGGGTAAGACAGAGGGCCAATTCGATACCTTCTGGAAAAAGCAGGTGTTTACCGGCAAGGGCTCGCCGCCCAAGGAGTTTGATTCGGATCAGGCCATGGTTGAATATGTAGCTCAGACCGCCGGCGCGATAGGTTATGTCTCTGCCGGAACGGATGTATCAAAAGTAAAAACTGTTACCATAAAATAGCGGAGGCTAATACAATGAAAAAACATATAATAAAATTATTGACCATAGCATTTATCATGTCCTGGACCTTTCCCGTCAACGCCTACGAAGTCGCAGGCGTTGACATACACGGATTCATCTCCCAGGGATTTCTCAGAAGCAATGATTACAACTATCTGTCCCATAAAAGCAAGGATGGAAGCTTTGAATACAACGAAATGGGCATCAATTTCAGCAAGCAATTACAGGACAAACTGCGTATCGGCGTGCAACTTTTTGCACGGGATGTAGGAAACGCGGGCAATAATAAGATTACAGTGGACTGGGCCTATGCCGACTATCGTTACAGGGATTGGCTTGGCCTGCGGGTCGGCAAGATAAAACTTCCTATGGGCCTGCATAATGAAACCAGGGACATGGATATGCTGCGCACACCTATTGTTCTTCCACAAGGCATCTATACCGATCTTCTTAGGGATAATCTGATAGCCACAACGGGGGCGGGCATTTACGGGCATTATGAGCTGGGTGGTTTCGGCGACCTCAACTATCAGTTGATCGCCGGTGTCCTGCCCACAGAATCGGAAGGCGGCGTTGTTAAATATCTGAATGACGCGTTAGTCAACTATGGAGGAGTGATCAGCGGCGACCTTGATCCTGATACATCCTATGCCGGCGCCCTTTCGTGGGAAACCCCCATGGAAGGCCTTAAGGTAGGATACTCATATTTCCATTCACCTAGCAAGATACCCATTATAATCGCAGGTATTATTCCATCGACATGGGAAATAAAAAGTGTTTTTCACATACTTTCCGCTGAATATACATGGAACAATCTGGTCATGGCTGTTGAATACATGGAGAGGGACACCGATACCCTGACAATGGGCATTGCCGACAGTTCAACGACTCAGAGTTACTATGTGTCGGCCTCATACGCCTTTAACGAACTGTTTACTCTGGGCGCCTACTACTCTGTTCTATACATGAATAAAGATGACAAAGACGGCAACACCCTGGCGATTAAAAATAAGGCATGGGAAAAGGATCTGGCCCTGACACTTCGTTTCGACATAAACAAGTATTGGGCTTTTAAAGTTGAAGGACACTTTGTCGACGGCATCGCCAATGTATTAATGGGTGATAATCCTGCCAATAATTTTATGGAGTCGGACTGGATCTATGGCGCTGCAAAAATTTCTTTCAGTTTTTAATGGACATAATAAATAAAAGATAAATAATGGACCTTTCATTTGAAATATTTAGATGTACATAAATACAAGTCAAGGTTTACAGTCCGGGAGTCGGGAACAAGGTTGCCGGCATTCCCGGCTGTCGCCTTGATAATGGAATAAGGATTGGAGAATATATGCGTATGTCATATACTGTAGGAACAAAAATATGGATCAGCCTCGGCATCCTCATACTGGGGTACTTTGCCACCATGCTTGTAGGCTTTATTCTGGGCCAGAAGAATGAAGCTGATCTTTTTTCGGCCTCCGACTCCCTGTTTCCTGCCTCTATGAACAGCCAGATCGCAATCGCCGCTTTTAGAGAAGAGATTAAACTATACAATGACGCTGTGCTGCTGGGTGACAGTGATTTGCTTCAAAACGCCCGGAATAAAAGCGCGGAATTGGAAAGCGCGCTGTCATCCATTTCCGGCTATGATGGCATTGACCCCGAACGAAAACAAGAGATTGAAAAAATTATTAAACAGTACAAATCCTTTCACACGTCAGCACAGGACATATACCGTCGAATGGCTGATGGTGAAAGTGACAACAATGTCACACAGGCGGCCATTCAACTGGGGAAGCAGACCCCGCTGATTGAAAAGGATCTTAGTGAGACGATGGGCAAAATCGCCCAGGACATGAAAAATGCCCTGCAGGAGATCAGTAACAGCACCAGGCGAATTCGTTATATCAATCTGATTGTTTTTCTGGGAGTTGTTCTTATCGCAACTGTATTTATCTCCATTATCATTCGACGATTTATCAGTAAACCTATTAAAGACACGGTATTGATGATCAGGGATATGGCCGAAGGCGGCGGGGATCTGACCAGAAGACTGCAAATTCAGTCCAATGATGAAATCGGCGACCTGGTTCGATGGTTCAATCTTTTTCTAGAAAAACTGCAAACCATGATCCGGAATATCGTCGGGAACGCTGAAAAGCTTAATCAGGCATCTTCCGAACTGTCAGATCTTTCAGGCCAGATGTCTGAAGGGGCGGATCAGATGTCCGCAAAAACAAATTCTGTTGCCTCAGCGAGCGAAGAAATGAGTTCAAACATGGACTCCGTGGCTGCTGCGATGGAACAATCGTCCACGAATATGAACATAATTGCCACTTCAGCAGAGGAGATGACTTCGACAATCAATGAAATTGCACAGAATTCGGAAAAGGCGCGAACCATTACGGGTGAATCGGTAAGGAAGGCGCAAGGCGTTTCTGTTCAGGTCGATGAGCTCGGGAATGCAGCACAGAAGATTGGAAAGGTCACAGAGGTAATTTCAGAGATATCAGAGCAGACAAACCTTCTTGCCCTTAATGCCACCATTGAAGCAGCAAGGGCGGGAGAAGCGGGAAAAGGGTTTGCCGTGGTCGCAAATGAGATAAAAGAACTGGCCAGGCAGACCGCGGAGGCGACACATCAGATAAAGGGTCAGATAGAGGGAATCCAGAACTCGGCGGCAGGAACAGTCACTGAGATAGAAGAGATCCTGAAGATTATCAATGACGTCAATGATATCGTGACCACAATTGCTACGGCGGTTGAAGAGCAGTCGGCAACCACAAATGAGATCGCCGGGAATGTTGCACAGGCATCAGCCGGAATTC
>CAZJOB010000268.1:0-5349 GCA_964547435.1 uncultured Desulfatiglans sp.
TCATGGGTGAATTGATTGGTCAATTTTACATACCTGGCCTTTACCGGTTCAGAAAGCTCAGTGTAATCATGCCTGAGATCCTTCTGGTTATCGCTTTTATCAATCAGCATTGACCATGTTTTATTACCATCTGAGACCTGGAGCATATATGACTGATAACGGCTGAGATTCTTCCCTCCCATGCCAAACCCGAAACCAGCGCCCTCCACCTTTGCATCATGCTGGTCAAAATTGACCTGCAGGGCATATATATCGCACTCCTTTCCAAGGTCTACTGCCATATATTCGCCGGGGTCGCCTGTTGCAGCAGCCCAATGGGTCATAAAATTTTCATCCACCGCATTTTCAGGTCCAAAACCCCTGATTGAAGAAGAGACCTCAACATACTTTTTATGAGACAGGAGCATCCATCCTGTAAAGTTATTATCAACCGCGTCTTTCTTTACACCGGGATAATACTGTGGATAATCACCAAAGGCCGTGTTGGAGTGCATTACACCATCAGCATCTATAGCAGAAGGAAATATAACTATCTCACCGCCTCCCCTTCCTCCATAGAATGAAGGGATCATGCAGATTGTCCATAACTGCCCGTTCCTGTCATGGAAGGTGCTGCCATGGCCGGCGCCAGGGGCAAACCCTGTTGTCTTGAATGTAAGAGGATTATGGGGTGAATATTCAAATGGGCCAAGTGGGTTGTCGCCCACATATACGCCATGTGAATAGGTTAAAAATTCCAGACCGATCGCGGCATACTGAAGATAATATTTCCCGTTGTGTTTTAGCATCCATGGCCCTTCTATCCAGGGAGATTCTTCAGGGAAATATTCTCTGTGGTTGAAAAAGGGGAATATCACATCCTCGTTTCTTCTTCTTTCAAAACCGTGTGATTCATAGTCACCAAAGAACAGGGTTACCGGCTCCCCTTTTTCTTTAAAGCCGTTATCCGGATCCAGTTCAACCGCCTGAAAGGGTAAAATCTGTGACCAGCCCCAGTACATGTAATACCTGCCATCATCATCTATAAACATGTCGGCATCACCGTAATCCCGCTGATATTCACCCACTTCTTTCCAGATACCGCTCTTTGGATCACTACTGGCAAACACATCATGCTGGCCTTTATCAGCGGAGAAGATCAATCTTTCTCCGTCACTTACAACCGACGGGCAACCCCATGGAAGATCCTGGGACTCAACATAGGTCCAGTCTCTCATGTTTTCGGAATACCAGTACCCTCTTCCGCCGGTTATAAAGAGGTAGTAATCATCCTTATGAAGGACTACAACCGGTTCCCCGGCCCTTCGCGCCCTTTCCGATCCAACTGCAATATTAAGAGGATTACAGAATGTCAGCGGTTTGTCTGTTATCCTGACAGTAAAATCCCCCGATTTGTCTGAAACGGCCGGGCTGCCTGAAATATTTGATTTTTCTGAATTTCCTGAACCGCACGCAAATAAAGAAACAGTAACTAAACAAACTATTGCAAGCCGGCTCCATGTTTTTAATGTCATTTTATTCATAACCTTATATCCGCCTTCCTTTCAGATCATATTTTTCTACTCCTTAAACAGCAAAGGAGCCATCTCCTTAAGGCTGCGCCTCCATGACAGAAATTCATGGGCTGTATCCTGTGATACATAGAATACACTGTTTATACCCGCCTTTTTTAAGGCAACATCATTTTCCTTCGGGTCACCGCCAAAGGGGCCGCGGCCTCCAAAACTGTTATTGCCAAGTTCGCGGCTGCCATAACTTACAAAAACCAGCCTTACCTTATCCTTAAAACCGGGTGTGTTTTTGACATCATCCATAGAAATACTGCCACCGCTTAAAAGGCCGATATGGGAAAACTTATCCAGGTTAGAAAGTGTAATCTGCCTGGTCTCTATCCCGCCCATGGATAGACCGGCCATAGCGCGGTGGGGTTGATCAAAAAGGGTGCGGAAATGGGCATCCACATAAGGAATAAGCTCATCCACGAGGACTGTCTGAAAGGGTTCAATCTTGAAACCCGCAAGACCGCCTATCTTTACATCATTGGTCATGCCATAGGTCATCACTATCAGAAAGGGTTTTATTTTACCTTCGGCGATCAGGTTATCCATAATCAGATTGGCGTGTCCCTGAACGCTCCAGGCGGTTTCATCCTCGCCCCAGCCGTGCTGCAGGTACAGAACCGGATACCGCCTGTTCAGGTCTTTTTCGTAACCGGGGGGAGTATATACAAAGGCACGGCGTGAGGTTCCGGTACTCTTTGATGGAAAGAGAATCTGCTGCACTATGCCGTGGGGGACGTCCTTAAGGGCGTAAAAGTCCCGGTCATGGGCAGGAATTTCTATACCGCTTTCCCAGCGGGTAGAGCCGTAAAAATTCAGTGTGCCGGGATCGTTAAATGTTCCACCATCCACTGTAATACGGTAATAGTGAAACCCTTCATCAAGTGGACCTTCAGTTGTTCCCACCCAGGCGCCGTCCGCATCCTTTGAAAGAATCGTGCCTCCGCGTCCGCCCAGCCCCAGACTTACACTTACGCTCTTGGCCTCGGGCGCCAGGATGCGGAACCGCGCGTATCCCTGGGAATTGACCTGCGGGTACTCCTGGCCGGGCTGATTCAGGGTAGAGGGTTTCCAGTTATCCGCAATTTCAGGCCGGCTTGTCTGCGCCAGACACAATGTACCTGAAAAAGTTGCCAGCAATAAAAAAACAGTCAAATACAGTTTCATGGTCTTTCTCCTTCAGCGTTTTAATTATGATTAATAATTCGATTAAACCTGATAACTGCTCAATTTGTTCAATAAAAAGAAGCTCGTGCGCTGTATCATTCATCTAATATTTTATTGACACAATCAAGTCTTTTGTATACCTATATACATTATTTTCTGTTGATTGCCTATAGGATATTTCACTGCTTAAGCAGGGCAGCAAAACAAATGAAATTTGGTATAGTTAAATCCCTTTTAAAAAAATTGTGAGGATCTAATATGAAAATTTTCCGCTTTATCCTGATATCTTTGTCCGGTTTCATTCTTATATCGGCCCTATCAGTGTGGTCAGTTGTATCTGTCAGTGCTGACAGCAAAACAACGAAAAACAACACTTCTGCTTTATCTCCCTACTTCATACCGGCTGAATCATCCCCAAAGGCGCCGGATGCCGATGGCTTTCTTCAGCGATGGCTTCTTCTTGAGCCGATTATTAAACCGAACCGCAGCAACACCGTATTTACCGACAGTTATGTGAGAAATGCCCTGTACACGGAATACTTTCCCGGTCAGTTCACTGTTGTTCCAAATAATGGAGACATGGTAAAAGTTGAAGGTCAGGAACTGAAATGGCATGCCCTGGATTCCCAAAATTTCAACGTCAAGCTTTTCCGGTTTGCCTATGGCCTTGAAAAACCCCATTATGGGGTCCTTTTCTGGGCGGTTACTGTTGTAAACAGCCCGAGGGAGATAAAGAATGTCAGACTGGCAGTTGGTTCAAATTCGGCATCCATGTGGTGGTTTAACGGGGAAGAGGCCGTCACTCTGTTTGGTGACCGGCGCATGGTTATGGATGACAGTGTTTCCCGACGTCTTACACTCAAAAAAGGCCGGAATATCATTTGGGGCGCGGTTATCAACGGACCGGGCATGAGTGATTTCTGTGTACGTTTCATCCATGAAAACGAAGATCCTGTCAGGGATCTCACAATCAGCTTTTAACGCGATTAAAATCGGAGGTTTTATGAAATTCCCTGTTCTGTCAACCGCTTTTTTATCTCTGCTCTTTATCCTGTCCGCCAATTCGATATTCGCTCAGGTGGGCGAACCCTATATCCATGACCCCTCTACCATCATGGAATGCGAGGGAAAATATTACACCTTCGGCACGGGCGGCGGAGGCCTTATTTCCGAAGACGGCTGGACATGGCACAGAGGCGCGGTGCGCCCCGGAGGCGGAGTCGCCCCTGATGTTATACATATAGGAGACCGCTACTATGTAACTTACGCAAAAGGCGGAGGCGGGCTTGCGGGAGGACACGCCAGCAATGTTTATGTTATGTGGACCAAAACCCTTGATCCCGAATCCCCTGACTTTGGATTTAATGATGAGACCATAGTAGCATCATCCGATGGCGTTGAGGACTGCGACGCAATCGATTCCGCGTTTCTCCTGGACCCGACCGACGGCAGATTATGGCTCACCTATGGAACATACTTTGGATTTATTCGAATAGTCGAGATTGATCCAAAAACAGGTAAACGCATGCCCGGCAATGAGCCGGTGAATATCGCCATTGACTGCGAGGCAACCGCCATGATGTATCGTGACGGGTGGTACTATCTTCTTGCAACACACGGCACCTGCTGTGACGGCGCAAACTCTACCTACAACATTCGAGTGGGACGCTCAAGAAATGTAACCGGACCCTATGTGGATCACATGGGTGTGCCCATGCTCAAAGGCGGCGGTAAGCTCGTAGTCGCTGCAAGCGGCCATTATGTGGGGCCGGGTCACTTTGGCCTGATAGACCTGGGAAACGGCATTCAGAAGTTCTCATGTCATTATGAAGCGGACCTGCTCCAGGGAGGCCGCAGCGTCCTTGGCATTCGGCCCCTTCTCTGGGAAAACGGCTGGCCTGTCGCAGGTGACAACTTCAGGGAAGGCACCTATGAGATAAAGTCTGAGCGAAGCGGATATGCCCTGGAGCTGGCCGTGGATTTTGTTAGAATGAATAGCGGCATGAGGGCATTCGGACCCGCACTTGACGGGCCGGTTGTTCCAGTTCCCCCGCAGAAGCTTTCCGACGTAAATAAGGAGTGGCCCACGGGCAACATAGATGTTCGACTCGGCGACTACATGTTCAGGCCGCATCAGAAGTGGACAATCACTGCCGTTCCGGAAGCCGGCGGGTATTTTGCGCCCTTTTTCAAAATAACCATAGAGGGCACAAATCGCGCCCTGGCTGCCACAGCAGACATGGAAGTTGTAACTGTTCCCGAATTTACAGGCGCCCCTGAACAGCTCTGGCGCATAGACCAGTTGACTGACGGCACATACTGCATTATACCTAAGGCTGTGCCTGGTTCCGAAGAACAGCCGGCACTGGCGGCAATTGGCAGAAGCACCCTGACCCTGACAGGATTTGATTCAAGCAGCTACAAAGGGCGCTGGACCTTTAAAATACCATAAACCAAAATTGATGAACTCGTAAAAAGCTGCTTTATGCCGCGAGTGGCAACCTATTAGAAACGAAGTCTTTTATGGTCTCCCTGAAACGGCACATTGTGAAAAATTAACAGTAGGGGCCGACCCCTATGTCGGCCCGCCAAAGGTTGCTTATGGGCATATAACGGGCAGGCA
>CAZJOB010000269.1:0-5348 GCA_964547435.1 uncultured Desulfatiglans sp.
AAAATTCCTGATAAAGTGAATTTGAAAGGGCCTTTAAGGGTGAGGCATACCAGGTTCTCAGACCATTTGCCAGGTTCTGCTCTATTGCGCGCGCGGCTATCCATGTCTTTCCCGATCCCGTGGGGGCGCTTACAAGGACATCATAATTCTTTATCCTGTCAAGCGCTTCCAGTTGAAAGGGATCGGGTTTAAAGGGTGATGGTTCCGGAACGCCGATCTTTTTAAAGGTATTCTTTAAGGCCGGATCAAGCCGGCAACTGTAATTAGATAAAGTCCCCTGCCGAATGTGTCTTTTCCTCTGATATCCTGGTTTTGATCGCGAATAGCGAAATCCGGTCCCTGCCATTACAGCCCGGCCCTGCCTAAATTTCTCTTTTTTGTAATAACTGTTAACATAGCATGGTATTATTTCATCAAGCCTTCAATTAATCAAGATAAAGGATTGACAGGTGATTTCTGCTAAAAAATGGTGAGATTAAATGCTTTTTCTGTTAACATCCCTGTCTATTACGCACAAGAACCAATAGGACAGGGTTGAAGAGGAAATATTGATATATGAAATATGATGAACTCGTAAAAAGTCCCAGTAACGTCATTCCCGCGCAGGCGGGAATCTATAAGTACTTGAAATTAATAGATTCCGGAATCAAGTTCCGGAATGACACACCAGGAAAATCGACTTTTTACGAGTTCATCAAATATACTGAAAACATGCCTTTCAAGGCCGCTCGCATTTTCATGTACCTGATAATCGTTGCTCCCCTGTTATCCGGCTGTCTGCCCGCAATGGCATCGGATAATGAGCTGTCCCATAGATACGTGGTAACAGGCAGTTTTCCTCATGATAAAAATGCCCAGACAGAAGGCCTGTTTTATTACAAAGGCTTCCTGTATGAAGGAACCGGACCCTGCCTTGACGGTCCTTCGAGCCTGAGAGAAACAGATCTTACGACCGGTGAGGTCTTCAGGCGCCTGGAACTGCCCGAGCCCATCTTCGGAGAGGGTGTTACAATGCTTAACAGCCGTATCATTCAGCTCACATACAGGACAAAGACCGGCTATGTTTATGATCTCGCAGGCTTTAAACGAATCGGTGAGTTCCATTATGATACTGAGGGCTGGGGTCTGACACATGATGAAGAAAACCTTATCATGAGCGACGGAACTTCAGTTCTTCATTTCCTGGACCCCGTGACATTTAAAAAGGTAAAAGATCTGAAGGTGACTGACAGAAATGGGGCGGTGCGCGGTATTAATGAACTGGAATACATTGACGGCCATATCTACGCCAACATATTTCTGACGCCCTATATTGTGCGAATAGAGCCTCAAACAGGAAAAGTTATTGAGAGGATTGATCTTTCAAAAATTCTAAAGGGCTATTTTGTCTGGTCTGATCATGAAGAGCCGGCCAATGGAATAGCCTGGGATCAGGAGACTCGTTCAATGTATGTCACAGGCAAATACTGGCCGAAAATATTCAGAATCCGGGTTGAGTAATTTTGTGTTTAAATCAATATTCTGAGAAAGGTTAAATATGTTATATAAATTTGACAATAAGAGTCCGGCCTTTGGAAAAGACACCTATATAAGTGAACTGGCAAATGTGATAGGAGACGTTCAGATTGGGAAAAACTGTTACATAGGGCACGGTGTTATTCTGAGGGGTGACTATGGCAGGATTGAGATCGGGGACGGCACCGCGGTGGAGGAGGGAGTTATTGTCCATGTGCCTCCGGGTGAACTGAGCCATATAGGCAACAGGGTCACCATCGGTCACGGCGCGATAGTCCACTCCCGCCACATCGGTGACCTGGCGGTTATAGGAATGGGCGCCATACTCAGCATTAGGTCAGAGGTCAATGAGGGATCTATAATCGCCGAGGGAGGTGTGGTCAAGATGAATCAGGTCATACCCCCGGGGATTGTCGCGGCAGGAAAACCTGTAAGGGTAGTCAGAAAGATAAAACAGGAAGATCAGGAGCTATGGAACTGGGGGAAACAGCTCTATATAGACCTGGCCAAAAAATACCTGAAAGAGGGTATGACACCAATCAGCAAATAAGAAAGGACCCGCAAAATGATAGAAAACGAATGGCACTCGACAGATATTCGTGTGAGATACAAGGATACTGACAGAATGGGTGTCGTATATTATGGAAATTATTTGACTTTTTTTGAGGTGGGCAGGGCCGAGCATATGCGCGCCCTTGGTCTTCCCTACTCAGAACTGGAAGGAAAGGGGCATTCACTAGCAGTAATTGAGGCATCGGCAAGATATTTTTCCAACGTGGGGTATGATTCAGTAGTTACTGTAAAGACCGCCATTACCTTAATAAAAAGGGCAAGACTGCGTTTTGACTACGAAATATATTCCGAGGACAACAGGCTGCTTGTCACCGGTCACACGGTTCATGCCTGCATCAATTCCGGGCAGAAACCGGTAAGGATACCGCAGGAGATAATCAGCGCCATAAAAAAGGAGGCATAAATGGGTTTTATAGAAAACATAAGCGCCGCCTGGAATAGGAATAATTCCCTGCTGTGTGTTGGGCTTGATACTGACCTTAAAAAAATACCGGATCATATCAGGCATAAAAACAATCCTGTGTTTGAATTCAACAGGATAATTATTGATTCGACTCAGGACCTCGTCTGCGCCTATAAGCCTCAGATAGCCTACTATTCTGCAATCAGGGCTGAAAATGAACTCGAAATGACTATTGATTATATACATGAAAACTATCCGGGCATCCCTGTTATTCTGGACGCCAAAAGAGGGGATATCGGCGCCACGGCCCGAATGTACGCGATTGAGGCCTTTGACAGATACAAGGCCGATGCCGTTACCATAAATCCCTACCTCGGAGCAGACGCCATGGAGCCTTTCCTTGAAAGGGCGGACAAGGGAATCATAATTCTGTGCCGGACATCCAATCCCGGCGCGGCGGACATTCAGGACCAGGAGATAAGAGGCGAAAAACTTTACAGAATAATAGCAAAAAAGACCTTATCAGACTGGAATTATAACCAGAACGCATCCCTTGTCGTGGGCGCGACCTACCCTAATGAACTGGCGGAGATAAGGGAAATAGCCGGTGATATGCCGTTCCTTGTCCCTGGCATAGGGGCACAGGGAGGAGATGTGGAAAGGGCGGTTACAAACGGCCGCACTCGGAATGGAACAGGCATGATCATTAATTCCTCACGAGGGATAATCTACGCTGGCACCGGGGAGGATTTTGCCCAGGCAGCAAGGGAGTCGGCGTCCGCGTTAAGGGACGAAATTAATAAATACCGGCACTCTTGATCAAAAACAGTTTGCACATGCGGCAAACCGAAGGGATGAATAATCACGGTACATGATTTACGGTATACGGTATACGGTATAAGGTATAAGGTATAAGGTAAAAAAATTCTGTGGTTTGCGACAGCATCCGGTAAAAAACAAATATTTGCGGAACATTTCGAATAAACCATTGTCTAAGACAAATGAATAGAGAAGAAAACAACAGAATAACCGGGGATCGTGAAGACGCGAATCTTGTCAGGTCGTTTCAGAATGGCGAAAGGGATTCTTTTGAAACCCTGGTAATAAAATACAAAGACCGCGTGTTTAACCTGTGCTACCGGTTTATGGGAGATTTTCATGAGGCTGAAGACCTGAGTCAGGATGTATTTTTAAAGGCCTACAGGGCGTTAAACAGATTCAGGATGGAATCATCCTTTTACACCTGGCTTTACAGGATAGCAGTTAATACATGCAAGAACAGGATAAATTCTTCAGCGTTTAGATTTTCCGGCAGGAATATTTCTGTGGAGCATACTGAAGACAATGGAATACTCATTGCGGGCGATGAAAAGGAAAATCCGGCGGAACAACTGGAAAACAAAGAAAGGGCGGGACATATACAAAGGGCCATAAACACCCTTCCGCCCGAACAGAAAACCATGGTCATTCTGCGTGATATTGAAGGCCTTTCATACGAAGAGATTCAGGAGATCACGGGAGAAAAACTCGGAACAGTTAAATCAAGGCTTTCAAGGGCAAGGGTTGATTTGACCAAAAAGCTGAAAGGGGTCCTTTAAATGAGATGTGAACAAATAGAATCAATCCTTTCGGATTATATTGATTCAACCATTGAGTCTGAAGAGATTCAATCGATTGAGGATCATTTGGACAAGTGTGATAACTGCCGTGATGAATACGTATCCATGAAAAACATGATTGATGAATTGAGGAATCTTGAATGTATTACCGCACCTCATGATTTTCTTTATAAGATCAAGGATCGTCTAAAAAAACAGTCATTTTTCGACATACTGAAGGACATGCTGTTTCCACCGGGGCGTTTTCGAATTCCCATGGAGGTTACCGCTGTTGTCGCGACCGCGTGTCTTGTGTTTGTGATAGCCGTGAGTTTCATGACTGACAGAAACCCGAATAATTTGATAAAACAGTATGGTTCCAAAACAGCGGATTATGTTGCTGATAACCGGCATGAAGGTTCTGACCCCATTAATCTTAAATTTTCACTGAATGCATTCGAAAAAATAAAACCTGTATCTTCGCGTGATCTTATTAACGTTTCTTCAGGGAGTCAACCGGCTGATATTAATCATGAGACTTCGGCCGGGGTTATGGAAAACAGGGATGAAAGGCAGAAGGATGCAATTATCTCTCATATAGACTTGATCATGTCGCATGTTCAGGGCAAGGTTCTTTCAATAGAACATGGGAAAGGCATATCACATCCCGAATATATCACCATGGAGATACCAACAGGCAGATATATGGATTTTATCGGAAGGATAGAAAGCCTCGGGTCTTTCACTCATCCCGCGCCTGTTCTGTATGAGGGATATCCGGACCCGATTGTTCTTAGAGTACAATTTATTCAATCAAATATAAAAAAGGAGTAAAAAAATGAAAATAAAAAATAACAAGTCCGGAATGATAAGAATATTAACGGCCTTTTCCATGCTGGTATTATTAATCGCATTTCTCATACCGCAGGCATCGGCCGAACAGGCGGCGAATCAGGCCCCGGCGTCTTTTTCCGGCCTGGTAAAAAAGGCCAGTCCTGCGGTCGTTTTTATAAGCACGGAAAAGATAATAGAACAGCGCCAGTTCAGGTCTCCATTCGGACAGGGTGACCCGTTTGAGGAGTTTTTCGATCGTTATTTCGGTGAGAGACTGCCGGGGACACCTGCTCCCCAAAGGGCCACTGCACTGGGCACTGGTTTTATTATCGACAGTGAGGGGTATATCTTCACGAATAATCACGTGATAGAAAGTGCCGATACAATAACCGTTACCCTTCAGGACAAAAGGGAGTTCGAGGCCA